>JBKGZE010000117.1:0-6894 GCA_046545735.1 Gemmatimonadota bacterium
CCAACGCGGCGGATCTGGCGGCCATCAAGGACGCCGAACAACGCCTCCAGGAGAGCGAGGAACGGTTCCGCTTCCTCGTCGAGAAGAGCCGGCAGGTTTTCTTCTATGTGCACGACACCGAGCACCGCTTCGTGTACCTCTCACCGTCCGTGAAGACCGTCCTCGGATACGCACCCGGCGAACTCCTGGGCAAGCGCTACGACGTGCTCCTGGAGGATACGTCCATTGAGGCCGTCCAGCGGGAGACCGCCGTCGGCTTCGCCCACATGGAGAACCAAACCCCGTCGGTCTATCTGGCTCGCGTCCGCCACAAGGACGGCACGCCCCGTGTTCTCGAGCTCGTGGAGCGGGGCGTTTTGAGGAACGGCCACCTTCCCTCCATGCAGGGCTTCGCCCGGGACGTGACCGAACGCGTGCGCGCCGCCGAGTTCAATGCCTTCCTGGCGCGTGCATCGAGAATCCTGGGGGCGTCGCTGGACTATGACCGAACGCTCCGCGCCATCGCCCGCCTCGCCGTCCCCACCATGGCGGACTGGTGCGTCGTCGACGTGATTCGCGACGGCGACGCCATTGCACGGATCGCGGCCCGGCATGCCGTCCGCACCATGCAGCCCACCGTGAAGAAGCTGATGCAGTACCCGCCGGACATGGATGTGGAGGAGGGCGTTCCGAAGGTGCTGCGGACCGGGGAGAGCGTCCGCACGAGCCACGTGGACCCGGCTGCCGTCGCCGACGCCGCTCAGGATGAAGGGCATCGGGCCGTGCTCGAGCACCTGGGTGTCCGGAGCGCCATGATCGTTCCGCTTCGCTGTCGCCGACACACGCTGGGTGCCCTCACCTTCGTCACGTCCCATTCCGAACGCCACTACACGGAAGCCGAGCAGGCCGCAGCCGAGAAGCTGGGCGAGATGGCAGGCACGGCCATGGAGCACGCACGGCTGCACCGCGAAGCGCACGAGGCCATCTGGGCGCGCCAGGATGTGCTAACCTTCGTGTCCCACGACCTCAAGAATCCGTTGAACGTGGTGCTAAACGCGACCTCCCTCATCGAGGAGACGGCCACCGACCCGGAGAGAGTGGCCAAATACTCGGGGCTCATCAGCCGAGCAGCCCTGCAGATGCGCGACCTGGTGACCGATCTGCTCACTGCGTCCCGCATGGAAGCTGGACGGTTCTGGGTGGATCCCGAACCGACCGATCCCGCGGAGATGGTGGAGGCCGCTGTCGAGCTCCTGCGTTCGGTAGCGGAGGAACGCGGGATCGAGCTCCGTCTCGATGTTCCCGAACGCATCGAGGCCGTGTCCGCCGACGCGCGGCGGGTGCAGCAGGTCCTTCAGAACCTCATCGGCAACGCCATGGAGATCACGTCCGGGGGCGGAGAGGTGCGCGTGGCCGTTGCGGCCGAAGACGGGCACGTCCGGTTCCGGGTCTCCGATGACGGACCCGGAATCACCGAAGAGGACCGAGCGCGGATCTTCGAGGCGTTCTACCAGGGCGGTGACGAGAAACAGGCCGGCTGGGGTCTTGGGCTCGCCATCACCCGGGGCATCGTGGAGGCCCACGGCGGGTCGCTGGACGTGGACAGCGTCGAGGGACACGGAAGCACGTTCTCCTTTACCCTCCCCGTGGCCGGCTCCATGGTGGCGCGGGACGCTGAAGCGCCCATCGAGGAAGGTAGGGCGCGCCTCCAACGGTAATGCTCTCCAGCACCTCGTCCGGAATCTGAAAAGGCCGTCTGGTTCTACATCTGCCCCGTTTCTCTCAGCGATCGAAGGGCTGCGATATTCCGCCGATCAGCCAATACCGGATCGGAGTCCTTGGGGGTTTCCAGCAACATCGGGGTCTTCGCCCAGCGGGGATCTGTGACGATCTGAAAGAAACCCTCGGGACCGATCGCGCCCTGACCGATGTGGGCGTGTCTATCGACGGTGGAGCCCAGCGTACCTTGGCTGTCATTCATATGCCACAGCGCCACGTTATGAAGCCCTAGAGCTTCGTCCCACTGCTCCATTGCTGCGCAGTATTCTCGACGGAGGTCGAACCCAAAGCTGTACATGTGACATGAATCAAGGCACACCTGGATGTCGGACGGCTCAATCCCTGATTCGCGGACGCGCGTGATAATCTCCCCGAGTTCGTGCGGGTCCCCCCCGAGCACGTTGCCTCGCCCCGTGGTGCATTCCATCAGAACGGTCGTCTCTGGCCTGACGTCCGTGATCGCTCGGGCGACGGCATCCGCGTTCCGCCGCAACCCGGCCAAACGGTCTCCATCGGTCGCCGAGCCGGGGTGGATGACCAGGTAGTCCGCTCCGATAGCGTGACAGCGTTCCAGCTCGGCGATCAGGGACCGTAGCGACCGTTTCCACAGTTGTGCATCGGGGCTGGCGCTGTTGATCAGGTAGGACGCATGAACAGCGACATGCTCGATCCGATGGATGTCCCGCTCCTCTCGGAAGGTCGAAGCCTGTTGCTCAGAAATCTCCGGTTCTTTCCACCACCGGGGCTGCTTGGTGAACATCTGTAGTGCCGTAACACCCAAAGCGGCGGCGCGCGCCGGCGCAGTCTGAATCCCGCCCGCGATGGATACGTGCGCTCCCAAGAGGTCCATAACTGTACCGTGAAAATTCGACGCGCCGGGGGTGTGCGACTTCGACGCGGCGGACGGCGGCCTCGTCGCGTTCGATCTCCCTCCCGGCCCAGCGTGGGCGCCGAGCTCGTCCGGCCGATCTCGCATCTCGTTCCTCCGTCCCTCGGTCGGTCCGCATCTTGCTCCTTCGGAAGGTTGAATTGGGAGGCGGGAAAGCGGGTGTCAAATGCTACTGGGACTCTACTTCTTCATAGTGATCGCGCTGCCGGTGGCGCTCGGCGTCTACGTGCTCTTCAACGGGCTGCCGCGCTCCAGGACCTGTCCGCGCTGTGCGGGTGAGACCCTCCGGCTGCGGTCACGGTCTCACGATCTGACGGCGCGGGTGCTCAGGCGTGAGGTCCATCGGCGCTGGTGTCCCCGCTGCGGCTGGGAGGGCACGGCTCACCTACGTCCGGAGCCGGAGCCGGCGCCGGACCCGGTCCAGCAGCGGGAGCGGCGCGCGCCCGCGAGCGCGGGGTCGGCCGACCGGGTGGATCTGCGGCGCGTCGACGTGGATGGCGACGCCTGGCGAGTGATGGTGGAATGCTGGGAGGAACGGGGCCGGTGGCTCGCGCGGCTGCTGTTCGTCGCGCCGGGCGGGCAGGTCTGGCTGGACGAGGGGTCCATGGAGGGCGACTCGGCGCTGGAAGTGATCACGCAGGCCTTCGCGCTCCCGGAGAAGACGCTCACAGGGCGGCTTCGCCGGACGGTCCGCTAGGCGATGGCCCGACTGTACGGCCCGGGCCCGGGCACGCCGCCGGCCCTGATCGCGACCTCCGACCTGGCGGGACTCTCGGCGAACGACGTCGAGGACCGGCCCGTGGGCGAGCTCTTCGGTGCGCTGTCGGAGGAAACCTCGGGGCTCATCCGTTACCTGGACATCGAGGTCCGGGGCGCCGACAAGCACGTCCTCGTCCCCATCGGCCACGCACGGTTCGATCGTGAGGCCATCCCTCCGCGCGTCCGGCTGAGGGCGGCCACCCGGGACGACCTGGTCTCGATCCCTGAGTTCGTGACGGATGGCACCTCCTTCGACGCTGACTACCAGGACCGCCTTCTGACCGCCCACGGACGGCTCTTCCACGGCTCCAGGTACTACGCGCACCCCGCGTACGACCACCCGTCGCTCCAGTTGGGCGAGAGCCGGGTGGTGCGGGGCGAGACCCGCGGCTCCCCGGAACGCCCCCCGCTGCGCTCGCTCTCCGAAGTGGCCGGGTTCAGCATGGCCCGACGAGGCCCGAACCTGCTCGACTGGAGCGTTCGAGACCGATCGGACGAGTCGGTCGGCACGGTGGCCGACCTGCTGGTGGAGCCCTCGTCGCGGCTCGCCCGGTATGTGGTGATCGACCTGGACGATCCGGGCCGCCAGACCATGCTGCCCGTGGGGTACATGGACGTCGATTCCCGTCGGAAGACCGTGCGGCTTCCGGCCCTGACCGCGGAGGACGTCCGGCTCCTGCCGCCCTACGAGCCGCCGGTCACGCGCGGCGCCGAGAACCGGCTCCACGCCGCGCTCGAGGGGCGGCTCACCGGCGACCGCTACTTCGACCGGGTCGATTTCCGGGGCGACGCTCAGCCGTAGCGCGGCGCGAGGGCTGTCGGGCGCGACCGTCGTCTACAGCAGCCCCGGTCCCGCCCCCGGCGGCGTCTCCCAGGCGTCGAACCGCTCGGCCGCCCCGAAGCCGTGGGGCCGGCCGGCTCCGCGCAGCCGCTCCAGCAGCCACGCCTCCTCCGGCCACCCCACCCGCTCCCGGTAGAACGCGGCCAGCTCCAGGATCGTGGCCAGGTGGTCGCTCACGTCCACCGTGCGTTCCGGGAGCGTCGAGTGCTCGCCGCGCAGCGTGAACACGGGCACCGGCTCCCGGTGCGGCTCCCGCGGCGTCACCACCCGCCCCAGTCGAGCCAGGGTGATGGCGTCCCGGACGATCCGGCCCGTCGCCTGGTGGTCCGGGTGGCGCATTCCCCGGGCCCACGCGTCGCCCCACGTGACGACCGCGTCCGGCCGGATCCCGGCCAGCTCCCGCGCCACCTCCCGCGCCGCGCCGGGCGTGGCCTCGACCCGGGTGTCCGGGAAGGTGAGGAACCGGGGCTCCGCGTCCAGGATCTCCGCCGCCCGCCGCCCCTGCTCCATCCGTTTCGCCGCGACCTGGTCCACGCTCAGGCGGCCGTAGATCTCGGTCATCTCTCCCCGCGTGAGCCAGAGCAGGACGACCCGGTCGCCCGCGCTGCGGTGGGCGGCCACGGTGCCGGCGCAGCCCACCTCGTCATCGGGGTGCGTCAGCGCCACCAGTATCGTCCCCACAGCCCCTCCCGGTTGACGGCGCGCCGCGCGGGAGTCATCATCGCCGCGCCATGAAGCTGATACTGTCCCTCGCCTGCGAGGACGCCCGCGCGCGTCCCGATGGCAGGCTCGACTTCGTCGGTGTCTTCGACGATCTCCAGGCTCCCGGGTTCCCGGCGGCCCAGGACCGGATGACCGTGGTGTTCGTGATGGAGTGGTCCGCGGAGCAGCGGGGTCGGCAGGAGTTCACGGCCGACCTGCTGGACGCCGACGACCAGAAGGTCCTCACCATCCAGGGCCACACGGACGTGCCGGCGACCGCGTCGGGGAGCCCACCGAAGACCCGGCTCATCATGCCGCTCGAGCGCGTCGTCTTCCCCCACGCGGGGGAGTACCGCTTCGTCCTGAGCGCCGCCGGCAGTCGCATCCCCGCGTTCTCGCTCGTGGTCTCCGAGGGCGGACCGTAGCGCGGACCCCCCCCGGGACACGCGGGTAGTAGCCTCCGACACGAGATGGACACACCGCTGGAGCAGCATCGGAGGCCGAGTGCAAGAATCATCGCCCACGTCCCGGGAGACCGTGCGGGTCCTGGCCGCACTGTCGGACGAGAACCGGTTCCGGATCGTCGAGCTCCTGGCCAACGCGGACGACGAGCTCTCGTGCGGCGCGATCGGGAAGGCGCTCGACATGTCCCCTTCCCTGCTCTCGCACCACCTGGCGATCCTGGCCGAAGCCGAGATCATCGCCCGCCGCAAGAACGGCCTCTGGACCATGAACGTGCTGCAGCGCGCGGTCATCGAGCGCCAGGTGGACACGCTCCGGTCGCTGATCGGACCGGGCGGCAACGGCAAGCGGGACGCGCTGACCCGGCTCCGCCTGGACGGCGCGGCCGATTCGCCCCGGCCGCCCACAGCCTTCGATGGACCCTCGGGGGACGAAGCGGTCGCCGGCCCCTGATCGGCCGCCGGTCATGAGCCGGGGATCCCCGGCTCCGTCATGGCCCGGGCGTCGAGCACCCGCTCCAGCTCCTCTTCCGGGAGCACCCCCTTCTCCCGGGCCAGGTCACGCACCGTGCGCCCTTCCCTGAACGCCTCCTTCGCCAGCGCCGCCGCCGCGTCGTAGCCGATGTGCGGCGCCAGCGCCGTACCGAGCGACAGGTTGCCTTCCAGGAGCTCGGCGATCCGCTCCTCGTTCGCCACCAGGCCGTCCACGCACTTCTCGGCGAGGACCTGCGCCCCGTTCGCCAGGATCCGGATCGACTGGAGCACGGCGTGCGCCATGAGCGGCATCATCACGTTCAGCTCGAAATAGGCGCCGGTCCCGCTCACCGTGATGGTGGTGTGGTTCCCCATGACCTGCGCGGCGACCATGGTCACCGCTTCCGGGATCACAGGGTTCACCTTCCCCGGCATGATGCTCGATCCCGGCTGCGTCGCCGGCAGCGTGATCTCCGCCAGCCCCGCCCGCGGCCCGCTTGCCAGCCAGCGGATGTCGTTGGCGATCTTCATCAGCGAGACCGCCAGCGTGTTCAGCGCGCCGTGGGCGTAGACGACGGTGTCACGCGTGGCCTGGCGCTCGAAGTGGTTCGAGGCCTCCTCGAGCTCCAGCCCCGTCCACTCGGCCAGCCGGGCGATCGCCCGGCCAGCGAACTCCGGGTGCGTGTTGATCCCGGTCCCCACAGCCGTGCCACCGAGCGGGAGCTCCCGCAGGTCCGCGAGCGCCTCCCGCACGCGCCGTAGCCCGTGGCCGACCTGGCTCGCGTACCCGCCGAGCTCCTGGCCGAGCCGCACAGGCGTGGCGTCCATGAGGTGGGTCCGACCGGATTTCACGATCCCGTCGAACGCCTCCGCCTTGCGCTCCAACGACGTCCGCAGCGTCTCCAGCGCCGGGATCAGCTCCTGCGCCAGCGCCACGGACGCGGCCACCTGCATGGCCGTCGGGATCGTGTCGTTCGAGGACTGCCCGCTGTTCACGTGATCGTTGGGAT
>JBKGZE010000118.1:0-6887 GCA_046545735.1 Gemmatimonadota bacterium
CGGCGGCTCCGGCGGCGCCTCCGCTCCGGGCGGCGGCGACCGACGTCGTCAAGAGTACCGGGACACCCGAGGCACGGCAATCACAAGATGATGGATTCGGAGCAGCTCGCGGACATCGCGCTCCACGCGGCACGCAAGGCGGCGGCGGTGCACCAGCGGCACAGCGGCGCGCTCGACGTGGAAGACTGGGACGAGAAGGGCACCGCCGACTTCGTGACGTACGTGGACCGGGAGGCGGAGCAGCGCATCATCGCGCACATCCGGGACTGCTGTCCCGGGCACGACACCATGGCGGAGGAGTCCACCAACCTGGGCGACCCCGCTTCGGTCCGGGCGCGCTTCGAAGGGTCGGAGTACCTCTGGCTCATCGACCCGCTGGACGGGACCACGAACTTCCTGCACGGCTACCCGGCGTACGCCGCGTCCGTGGCGGTGTCGCATGCCGGCGAGCTGGTGGCCGGCGCGGTGGTGGACGGGACGACCGGGACCGGCTGGTGGGCGTGGCAGGGCGGCGGGGCGTGGCGGGACGGGGAACGGATCCGGGTCTCCGCCATCGACCGTCTCGACCGCGCGCTCATCGGCACCGGCTTTCCCTTCAAGGTCCTCGACCTCATCCCCGACTACATGCGCCAGTTCGACGCCGTCCTGCGCCGGACCTCCGGCGTGCGCCGCGCGGGAGCGGCTGCCCTCGATCTCTGCCACCTGGCCGACGGTCGCTTCGACGGGTTCTGGGAGCTCTGGCTCGCGCCGTGGGACATCGCCGCCGGGACGGTCATCGTGCGCGAGGCCGGCGGCGTGATCACCACCCCGGCGGGCGACCCAGACGTGCGGGCGGCGGGGGCGATCGTCGCCGGGAACCCGACCATCCACGCGCGACTGCTCGAGGTACTGCGGGGCGCGTAGCGGCGCGGGGCGCGCCCGGAGACTGCCGCCCCGCGACCCGCGGGCCACGAACCGGTGGGCCGTGCGCCGTCCACGCGCGCCATCCCCAGGGGCACCCATCCGTCGGTGGTGCGCCGTCCCCGCGCGCTCTACATTCGGTCCCACGATCCCCGGAAACCGCCACCGACGAACCGCTCGATGACGACCATGCTCCGCTCCCTGTTCGCGGCCGCCCTCGTGGCCACGCTCGCCCTTCCTGGCCCGGCTGCGGGCCAGGCCGCCACCGCCCCCGTTCCCGAGCTGTATCGGGAGCTGGAGCTACGCCTCGTGGGACCCGCCGTGACCGGCGGGCGCCTCCACGACGTGGAGGCCCTGCCCTCCGACCCGGCCACCATCTACGTGGCCGCGTCGACCGGCGGAATCTGGAAGAGCACGAACGGGGGCACCACCTGGCGCCCGGTCTTCGACGACCACGCCACCAGCACCTTCGGCGACCTGGCCATCTCCCCGTCCCACCCGGACGTGATCTGGGCCGGGACCGGCGAGCAGAACAACCGGCAGAGCACGTCGTGGGGGAACGGCGTCTATCGCTCGACGGACGCCGGCGAGACCTGGACCCACCTGGGGCTGGAGGAGACCCGGCACATCGGGCGCGTCGTGGTCCACCCGGAGGACCCGGACGTGGCCTGGATCGCGGCGCAGGGCAACCTCTGGAAGCCCACGCCCGACCGGGGCGTGTACCGCACCAGCGATGGCGGACGGACGTGGGAGAAGACGCTCTTCGTGGACACCATGACCGGCGGGACCGACCTGGTCATGGACGCCTGCGACCCGGACGTCCTCTACGCCGCCACCTACCAGCGGCTCCGGCGCGCCTGGGGGTTCAACGGGGGCGGCCCGGGGAGCGGGATCTGGAAGAGCACCGACGGCGGGCGGAGCTGGGAGCGGATCGAGTCCGGGCTCCCGGCCGGCGACAAGGGCCGTATCGGCCTCGCAGCCGCGGCCGATCGCTGCGGCGTCCTGAACGCCATCGTCGAGCACGCCGACGCGTCCGGCGTCTACCGGACGGAGGACGGCGGCGCCGGCTGGCAGCGGATGAGCGCCCGCAACATCCGCCCCATGTACTACAGCCACATCTTCATCGACCCCACCGATGCCGACCGGGTCTACGCGCTGGCCACCTACTCGGGGCGGAGCGAGGACGGCGGCCGGACCTGGACTGACGTGTCGGGCCGGCTGGTCTACGACGTAGGCGTGCACAGCGACCACCACTCCATGTGGATCGACCCGCGCGACCCCGACCACTACTACCTGGCCGGCGACGGCGGGCTCTACGAGACCTGGGACCGGGGGGCCACCTACCGGAAGATCAACAACCTCCCCCTCGCGCAGGCGTACGCCGTAGGAACCGACATGCGCGATCCGTACTGGCTCTATGTCGGGCTCCAGGACAACCACTCGTGGATGGGACCGAGCGCCACGCGGCACTGGGCCGGCATCCTCGGCGACGACTGGCGCCAGATCGGCTTCAGCGACGGCATGTACCACCAGGTCGACCCGACCTCCCACCGCTACATCTACAGCAACAACGAGTTCGGCGGGCACAACCGGGTCGACGGAGAAACCGGGGACCGCCTGGACATCACCCCCCGCGCGCCCCTCGGCGAGCCGGACTACCGCTTCGACTGGGTCGCCCCCACCCTCCTGTCCGCCCACGACCCGAGAGTCCTCTACGTCGGCGGCAATCGCCTCTTCACCTCCCGGGACCGAGGCCTGACCTACACCCGGACAGGGGACCTCAGCCGCCAGATCGACCGCGACACCCTCCGCCTCATGGGCGTGCCCGGCCGCGACATCACCCTCTCCCGCAACGATGGCGCCGCCTCCTACGGCGAGATCGTCACCATCGCCGAGTCGCCCCTCGACCCCGCCATCCTCTGGGTCGGGACCGACGACGGGAACATCCAGCTCTCCCGTGACGGCGGCGAGTCCTGGTCCAACGTCGCCGGCAACGTCGACGGGGTGCCGGACGGCACGTACGTCAGCCGCGTCATCGCCTCCCAGCAGGCGCCCGGCACCGCCTACGCCACCTTCGACGCGCACCGCGATGGCGACTTCCGCCCGTACGTCTTCCGCACCACCGACTGGGGCCGCACCTGGACCCCGCTGATGAACGGCCTCGACGGCGCCGGAAGCGCCAACGTCATCCGGGAGTACCCCGGCTCGCCCGACGTGCTCTTCCTGGGTACCGAGCACCGCCTCTTCGTCTCCGCCGACACCGGCGCGTCGTGGCAGCCGTTCGGGGCCAACCTCCCCACCACCCTCTACGACGACCTGCTGATCCATCCCACCGGCGACCTCGTGGTCGCCACTCACGGCCGGTCTCTCTGGATCCTGGACGACGCGTCGCCCCTGGCCCACTGGAACAGCCGCGTCGCCGCCCGGCCGGCGCACCTGTTCCCCGTACGCCGGGCCACGATCCACCAGTACTGGAAGGACACGTCCTACCGCGGCATGGATTTCTGGACGGGCGAGAACCCGCCCTTCGGCGCGATCCTCAGCTACCACCTCGCCCGACCCGCCCGCGACGCCCGCCTCATCATCGAGCGCGACGGCGAGCGGATCCGCAGCCTGGACGTCGACGGGGAGCCGGGCGTGATCCACCGCGTCGTGTGGGACCTCCGCTATGCCCCGCTCGACACCGCGCGGGCCCGCGGCGATGGCCCCGAGCTGCCACAGCCGGTCGGACCCCGGGGCCCTCTCGTATCCCCCGGGACGTACACCGTGACGCTGGTCGCTGGCGACGCCCGGTCGTCCCAGGAGCTCCAGGTCCGGGGCGACCCGGAGATGCCCATGCTCACCGACGCCGACTACCGGGCCCGCGAGGCCTTCCTCCTGGAAATCCGGGCGGTCCAGCAGCGGGTCCGGGACGCGCTGACCGGAGGGACGGCCGTGGGCGACGCACGGCCGCTGCGGACGATCCACTCGGAGGCTCGGCGCCTGGAGGGCGAGCTGGAGGGCGGCAGCGTGCAGCCGGGCACCCTCTACCCGCCCACCCCGGCACAGCGGGAGCGCCTCGCCCGGTTGAAGGCCGCGCTGGCCGAGCGGCTGGACCGGTAGAAACTCGATCCGCGCGCGGGTGTACGAGGAGCCCATGAGCAACAATCGCAACGGCTTGAAGTGGAGTCTCATCGCCATCGGCGGCCTGGTGGCCATCGGGCTGATCGGCGGCGCCATCGGCGGCGCGGTAGGGGCGTGGCAGACCGTCTGTTACGACTGCCCGTCGGTGGCCCAGCTCTACAACTGGGAGCCCCGCCAGTCGACCAGGATCCTGAGCCACGACGGCGAGGTCATCGACGAGCTGGCGCTGGAGCGTCGCACCCCCGTGGATATCGACAGCCTCCCGGACTACGTGCCCCAGGCGTTCATCGCCATCGAGGACAAGCGGTTCTATCGTCACCCGGGCTACGACCTGATCGGCTACGCCCGGGCCTTCCGCAACCAGCTCCTCGGCGGCTACGGCGGCGGCAGCACCATCACGCTCCAGCTCGCCCGCCACATGTTCATCGAGGAGGTCGGCTTCGATCAGTCGCTGCGCCGCAAGCTCCGGGAGCTGCACGTGGCCGTGGACCTCGAGAGCGTCTACAGCAAGGACCAGATCCTCGAGGCCTACATCAACCAGGTCAACTACGACAACGGCTGGTACGGGATCGAGTCGGCGGCACAGAACTATTTCGGCAAGCACGCCACCGAGCTGAACCCGGCGGAAGCCGCCCTGCTCGCCGCGGTGATCAACCGGCCGGCGCACTACAACCCCCTCAAGCACCCGGAGCGAGCACGGGCGCGGCGCGACCTGATCCTCGGGCTCATGGCCGACCAGGGGTACATCCCCCCGGGCGAGCTCTCCCGCTGGCGGCAGGAGCCACTGCCGGAGAGCCGGGCCCAGGTGGGCGCGTCCGAGACCGCGCCGTACTTCGTCGAGTGGGTCCGGCGCATCCTCGAGGACCGGTTCGGGCGCGATCTCTACAGCAGCGGCTACCGGGTGTACACGTCCCTGGACCTGGAGCTGCAGGACCGGGCCAACGCGGCCATGGAGCGTGGCTGGGACCGGGTCGAGAGCAGCCCGGAGTTCCGCCACCCGCGCTACGGTGAAGAGGTGGCTGACAGCGGCGCCGGGGCCGGGACCACGCCGTACCTGCAGGGCGTGTTCATCGCCCTCGACCCGCAGACGGGCGAGGTCAAGGCGCTCATCGGGGGTCGGGACTTCGACGACTCGAAGTTCAACCGCGCCACGCAGGCGCGACGACAGCCGGGGTCGGTGTTCAAACCGTTCGTCTACACCGCCGCCATCGCCAGCGGGATCCCGGCCTCCCGCACCGTGCTCGACGCGCCCGTGAACGTGGACATGCCGGACGGCAGCGTATGGTCGCCGAAGAACTACGGCGACAGCTTCAACGGTGAAGTCACGCTCCGGAACGCGCTGCGCCGGTCCATCAACGTGCCGGCGGTGAAGCTTGGCCTCGAGGTCGGCCTGGAGACGGTCGCCCAGTACGCGAAGCGGCTGGGGATCTCCGGTACGATCCCGCGGGTGCCGTCGCTCCCGATCGGCGTCCCGGCCGTGCTCCCGATGGACGTGGCCGAGGCGTACACCGCGTTCGCCAACCTGGGGGTGAAGGTGGAGCCGCGGCCCATCCTCCGGGTCGAGGACCCGCAGGGTCGCGTGGTCTGGGAGACCGAGCCCGAGCGCGAGCGGGTGCTGGAGTCGGACGTCGCCTACATCATGGTCGACATGTTGAAGGACGTGGTCGACACGGGTAGCGGTTACGCCGTGCGTGACCCGTTGCGGGGCGACATCCCGGACACCCTCGCGGCCGCCGGGAAGACGGGCACCACGAACGACGCCACCGATGTCTGGTTCGCCGGATTCACGCCGGACCTCCTGGCGGTGACCTGGCTCGGCTTCGACAGGCCCCAGCCGATCCTGCCGGGCGCGGCGGGCGGGGCCTTCGCCGCGCCCATCTGGGCCGATTTCATGCGCCCCGTCTATTTCGACGACGAGGACCACGACGGGACGACCATCGCTTCCATCCCCGGTATGGAAGCGGACTCCAGGGACGGCCCCGGGCCGCGGCGCCCGATCCCGGCCGACTG
Organism: Gemmatimonadota bacterium; assembly: GCA_046545735.1. GTDB lineage: Bacteria > Gemmatimonadota > Gemmatimonadetes > Longimicrobiales > RSA9 > JAWVYT01. Next base: position 6,034 of record JBKGZE010000118.1, read on the forward strand.
GCTCCGGCCGGAGAGCCTGGTGACCGCCGTCATCGACAAGGAGAGTGGGAAGCTCTTCAGCGCCGACTTCTGCCCGGCCGAGAACATGATGGAGGAGGTCTACCTGCCGGGCACGGAGCCGACGGAGCTCTGCGACCTGCACGCGCCCGGGCTCTTCGGTGCGCCGCTCCGGGGGTTCGAACAGGTGCTGCCGGACACGGCCCCGGGCGACTCCGTCCCGCCCGATTCGGTGCCGGCCCCCCTGCCGACCGGGCGCTGATCCTCCGGTCGGGGCAGCCACCTCGCTCGGCGCCGCCCGGCCCGCTCGCCGGCCGACGAACCCCGCCCGGGAGCCGCGGGTCAGTCGAGTCGCTCGGTCCCGGAGCGGGTCACGCGGTGTGACACGAGCGGCCGCACCGCCGGGTCGCCTTCGCCGATCGTGATCGCGGCCCGCAGCGCGGCGGCCGCCTCCGCGGCGCCGGCGTCATCGGCGGCGTGGACCGTGGCCAGCGGCTCGCCGACCCTCACCTCCGTGCCCGGGGACACGGACACCACGAATCCCACCCGCGGATCGATCCCGTCTTCCAGCGACCTGCGACCGGCGCCGAGGGACACCGCCGCCTCCCCGATCGCGCGGGTGTCCATGGCGAGCACGCGCCCCGACCGCTCCGCCTCCACCGCCGTCCGCACGGGCGCCGTGGGCAGCCGCCCGGGATCGTCCAGCGCCGCCGCGTCGCCGCCCTGCGCCTCGACCACCTCCCGGAGCTTCTCCAGCCCGCGGCCGTCGTCGAGCGCGGCCGCGGCCCGCGCGCGGCCTGCGGTGACGCCGTCCGCCTGCCCGGCGAGCACCAGCATCTCGGCCGCCAGCGCGAGGG
>JBKGZE010000119.1:0-6871 GCA_046545735.1 Gemmatimonadota bacterium
GCGAACAGGAGGTCGAGGGACGGGTTCGGCGTGAGGGTGAGGATCGGAATCCCGGCTTCGAGGTTCGAGGTTCGAGGCCAGCCGACTTCAGCCCGCCGCCAGGATGCTCCGGAGGCGGTCGGCGTAGGCGCGGCTCGTCGCGTCGGGCGTCGCCAGCTCGATCTCGTCGGGCCCTGAGGCGCCCAGCCCGATCTCCACGGCGCGGGCCATCTGTTCCTGCTCGAAGATGCGCCGTCCCATGATCGCGTCGTTGGCCCCGAGCTCCTTGAGCACGGCCAGGCCGACCGCGTCCACCGCGACCCGGTCGGTCCCCGCGATCACGACATCGCCCTTCTTCAGCTCCCCGCTGGACGGGCCGCCGTCGGTGAACGCGTCCACACCATCGAGGACGACCAGGTCGGGCCGGTAGCCGGTGTTGAGCTCGGCGATCATGCGACGCATGTCGGCGGAGCGGTGCATGCCGCGCCGGATCGACTTGGGCGTGAGCCCCACGGAGAGCTTGAGCGACATGGTGAACACGCCGCCGTACTGGTGGGTCTTCAGACAGGCGGCCGAGACGTTGTACTCGGCGTCGACCACCAGGCGGGGCAACCAGAAGCCCTCGGGCCAGTGGGTGCCCGCGGGGCCGAACCGCACCCAGGCGTCGTCGGCGATCTCGTCGTAATCGACGACGTCGAACCGGAGCTCCTCCGCCAGCTCGAAGACGCCCTTCTCCTCCATCACCCGGTGCGTGTTCGTAGGGCCGCTCGACTCGCCGACGGTGATGCTCCGCGCGCCCCGCTCGTGCAGCTCCAGCACCAGCTGGGAGAGGACGTCCGGGTGCGTGGACGCGGGTGCGGGGTCCGCGCTGTTGAAGTTCGGCTTCAGGACCACGCGGCGGCCCCGGATCCCGGCGGGGTCCAGCAGCGCGAGCGCCCGCGTCACGCCCTCCCGCCGGTCTCCCGTCCGCACCACGGCCACCCGGCTCCGGGCGTGCGCCAGCGGGAGCCCCTCGAGCCCGAGCAGCGGCATGGCGGCCAGGCCGAGGCCGGCCGTGCGGATGAAGCGGCGGCGGTTCTGAGCGAGCGGTAGCACGGGCGTCTCCAATGACTGGATGGGCGGGCCGGGATCACGCCGAAGACCGGCGACACGGCTCCATCATCGCACGGGGCGGTGCGTCCGGCAAGCGCCGCGCCTGGCCTCGCGATTGCCCGATTCCAGCGGTGGAACGCGTCAGCGGTCGGGGTCGCCGATCGGGTACAGCCGGTCGATGGGCGCGTGCTCGTAAGGCAGCGCCTCCAGCCGCGTCGTGCCGAACCAGGGCCCCGGCGCGTCCACCACGAGGATCGTGGGCGCGTACCCCGTCTCGTCGAAGCCGCGACGGAAGTGGACCCGGCTCTTCACCACGAACAGCCGGTAGTCGTCCGGATCGAACTCGGCGAATCGGAGCGAGCCCGGGCTCGTGATCTGCGTGTAGGCCGGCGCGATCGCGAGCAGGTTCGGGCGCTCGGGGTCGTCGCCGAGCTCGATGACCGCCACCCGGTCGTAGCCCCAGCGCGGGCCGAAATAGCGGATCGTGCCCTGGACCCGCACCGGCTCGCCGGCCTGCTCGCCCGTGAACCCGCCCACCGCCATGTCGAACGGGTCGCCCGGCCCCGCGCCCCGCTCCGCCAGCGCCTCGAGCGCCCGCTCGTCGCGCAGCGCCGCGTAGTAGAAGCCGCTCACCCCCTGGTCGATGAGCTGCCGCAGGATCCAGGTGGCGTCGCCAGGGCGGTCGGAGTAGTCGCCCAGGACGACGGGGACCGCCCCCTGCTCGATGGCGACCCGCGCCCGACGCACGGCCTCCTCCGGCATCGGGAAGTCGCCGTGAGCGAAGCGCTCGCGGACCCGCCAGATGTAGTCGGCCATGTCGTCGGCGATCCGGTCCGCCAGCGCCCGGTCCCCGTTCGCGATCACGTGCACCGTGGTCCCGATGTCCGGCACGTCCGACCACGGGAATCCGTAGAAGACCGATACGTACACGCCCGGCGCCCGCGCCTCCCAGCGGCGGGCCCGCTCCATGATGTCCATCGACGGCGACTGCCCCGTCCACTGCAGCACCGTGGCGGTGACGATCGGCGGCCGCCGGGTGGCGCTCACCGGGCGGTACTCCCCCCGCAGCACGTTCCGCAGGAAGCGCGCGGCCCGCTCGCCCTGAAGGTGCGCGTCGTAGTGCGGGTATCGCTTGGTGACGAACGCCCCGTCCGCCCAGCGCAGGAACTCGGCGTCCTCGTTGCCGTGGAGATCGAAGGTCGCGACGATCGGCACGTCCGGCCCGACCACCTCCCGGATCCGCCGCGCGATCTCCGCCTCCGGCCGCGGTACGCCCCGCACGGCCATGGCGCCGTGCAGCGCCAGGTAGACCGCGTCGAACGGGCCCTGCGCGCGCAGGTCTCGCAGCGCGAGCCGCGTGAAATGCTCGAAGCTCGCCTTCGTGTTCCAGCTCCGCGATGACCCGCCGTACACTCCGCCCGGCGACGTCAGACCCACCAGCTCCATGTCCCCGTACTCCCGCGCGACAGTCGCGAAGCCCCGGATGTAGCCGCCCGACCGCAGCACCGCGTCACCCTCGCGCAGGCCCCTCCAGTCCTCCACGTCCACGTCCCCGCCCGGACAGAAGGTGCAGGTCTCGTGGGAGTACTGGAACACGGCGACGCGGTAGGGCGGCGCCGCGCCCGACGCGTCGCCGGGGGAGGGTGACGCGGGCTTCGGCTGACCGACCAGCGGCATCGGCGCGAGGAGGAGGATGGCGGCTAGAACGGGCGTGAAGCGACGGACCAGCGACATGAGGGTTTCTCCGGTTCCGGGGTTCGCTCCAGGAATGTGGGCTCTTGCCAACGGTTTCGCGAATCGAGCACCTTCCGGCGCCATGAACCACGAGACGCCCGTTCACGTCCCCTTCGCCGGCCCGCTCCACGAGGCCCGGTTCGTGGAGCGCCCGAACCGATTCCTCCTGCGCTGCCGGCTCCCCGCCGATCCCGGCGGGGACACGCCGGGCGCGGTCCGCGAGCCGTCCCCCACGTCCCCCACGTCGGGCGGCGGCGGGGGGAGGTGCGCACCCCCGTCGGGCGGCGGGGCGGGGGCGGGGCGAATCGTCGACGTCCACATGGCGGACCCCGGCAGGCTGAAGGAGCTGCTGCTGCCGGACCGGCGGGTGTGGCTCCGCTGGGCGGCGTCGCCCACGCGCAGGACCGACTGGAGCGCGGTGCTGGTGGAGTCGCCGGACGGGGCGGGTCTGGTCTCGGTGAACACGACCATGGCGAACCGGCTGATTCACCGGGCGCTGGAGGCGGGCGCCCTCGAGGAGCTCGGCGGCTGGACGCTCGAGCGGGCCGAGGTCCCTGTCGGCCGCTCCCGGATCGACTTCCTCCTTACCGGCGACCTCGAACGGCCGGGCGACCGGTCCGGCGCTGGCACGGGCGATCGGTCCGGCGCTGGCACGGGCGACCGGTCCGGCGCTGGCACGGGCGGCCGGAAGCTGGCGCTGGAGGTGAAGAGCGTGACGCTGGTGGAGGACGGCGTCGCCCTGTTCCCGGACGCCGTGACCGCCCGTGGCGCGCGCCACGTGCGGGAGCTGGCGGAGCTGGCCGGCACGGTGGACGCGGAAGGCACGCGCTGGGAGGCCGCGATCCTCTTCGTGCTCCAGCGCGACGACGCCCACTCGATCGAGGCCGCCCGCACCATCGACCCGGCGTTCGCCGACGCCCTGGCCGCCGCCCGCGCCGCCGGCGTCCGCGTCCTCGGCCGCCGCTGCCGCGTCACCCCCGACCGCCTCGAGCTCGGCGCGCCCGTTCCCGTCACCTGACGCCGCGGCCACGGGGGCGACGATCTTGCGCCCTTCCCGCGGCTCTCTACCTTCTTCGCCATGTCATCTCGCCGGATCCTTCGCTCCCTCACGCTCCTCCTGGTCGTCGCGTCCGGCGCGGCGGCGCAGTCCGTCCCGCTGGAGTACGACGGTGCCATCGCCACCGGGCTGACGCTCCGCCGACTGGGCACGACGGCCCGCGTCCTCCACATCGGCGCCCACCCGGACGACGAGAACACGGCGCTCTTCGCGCCGCTTGCGCTCGGCCGCGGCGTGGACGCGGCGTACCTGTCGCTGACGCGCGGCGAGGGCGGCCAGAACGGGATCGGCCCGGAGCTGGGGATCGGGCTGGGCGTGATCCGGAGCGAAGAGCTGCTGGCGGCGCGCCGGCTGGACGGCGGCGACCAGTTCTTCGCCCGGGCCATCGACTTCGGGTACTCGAAGACGGCGGAGGAGACGTTCCGGCACTGGCCGAAGGACTCGCTTCTGGCGGACGTGGTGGCCGTGATCCGCCGCTACCGGCCGGACGTGGTGGTGAGCGTGTGGAGCGGCACCCCCGCGGACGGGCATGGCCACCACCATGCCTCCGGGATCGTGGCCCGGGAGGCGGTGCTCGCCGCCGGCGACCCGTCGCGTTTCCCCCAGCAGCTCGACGCCGGCCTGCTCCCCCACTCCCCGGCGCACTACTACCACTCGTCCTGGTTCTCCGACGACCCGCCGGACGTGACGCTGAGCACCGGCGAGCTGGACCCGCTCCTGGGCGCGTCCTACCACCAGGTCGCCATGGCCAGCCGGAGCCGGCACCGGAGCCAGGACCAGGGCCGGCCGCTCGCGCCCGGCCCCAGGAGCACCGGCTTCCACCGCGTCGACCCGGCCACCTCCGCCCCCGCTGCGCGAACCGACGGATTCGGGCGGTCCGGCAACCGCGCCACCGCGACGGGCTCCCTCTTCGCCGGCGTGGACACGCTCCTCTCCCAGCGGTGGGCCCGGGCCGCCGCGGCGGCGAACGGAGCACCGCCCGCGCCCGCGCGGTCGATCGAGGTCCTGCGCGAGTACGAGCGGCTGGTCCACCAGGCCCGGGACGACTTCGACCCCATGGCCCCCTGGCAGCTGATCCCCACCCTCGCCCGGGCCCAGGACCGGCTCCACGCGGTGGCGGCCGGCCTGGACGGCGACGGGGCGGATCCCGCGCTCGACGCGGCCATCCGCCACCTCCACTTCCACCTGGTCGCCGAGCTCCGGGACCTGCGGCAGGCGCTGCTCCGGGCCGCGAACGTGGCCGTGGACGTCGTCGCCGACCAGGCCGGGGTGGTGCCCGGACAGACGTTCCGGCTCGAGCTGTCCGTGTGGAACGGGGGCCCGGCGACCGTTCGCGCTCAGGCCGGCCCGCTCCTCCCCGCCGGGTGGCGGGCCGAGCCGCTGGACGGGGACGAGACGCTCGTCGTGGAGCCCGGCCGGCGCGCCACGGTCCGCTTCGCCGTCACCGCGCCGGACGACGCGGCGCTCACGATGCCGTACTACCTCGATCCCCGGGCACCCGTGCCGGAGGACCTGTACAGCTGGCCGGACGACCTGGATCTGCGCACGGTCCCCTTCGCCCCGCCGCCCGTCCGCGGCTCGTTCCTCCTCTCGCTGGACGGCGTCGGACAGCCGATCCCGCTGGAGCACGACGCGGCATGGATCGGCCTCGACCCCCGCGAGGGAGAGTACCGCGAGCCCGTGAAGGTGGTCCCCCCGACTTCCGTCGCCATGGATCCGGCCCTCGCCGTCGTGCCGCTGGCGGCGCCCGGACGCGCGCTGCCGTTCGCGATCCGGCTCCGGAGCCAGGCCCCGGACGGCGTCGCCGGCACGCTCCGCATCCGTGTCCCGGCCGACTGGCGCGCGGAGCCGGCGTCGGTGCCGGTGGCGCTCGACGGGGAGGGGGCCGAGCGGACCGTCGCGTTCGAGGTCGTGCCGCCGCCCGGCGTCGCGGCCGGGGAGTACGAGGTGGCCGCCGAGCTCGTGACCGACGCCGGCGTCCGGCTGGACCTGGGGTACGACGTGGTCGACTACGCCCACATCCCGCCCCACCACCTCTACGCCCCCGCCACCGCCCGGGTCCGCGCCCTCGACGTGGAGGTCGCGGACGTGCGCGTGGGCTACGTCCCCGGCGCCGGCGACGGCGTCCCCGGGGCCCTCGACCAGCTGGGACTCCGCTGGAGCACCCTCGACGCCGCCGCCCTCGCGTCCGGCGAGCTCGACCGCTTCGACGTCATCGTCACGGGGATCCGGGCCTACGAGGTGAACGACGACCTGGTCGCCCACAACCAGCGGCTCCTCGACTGGGTCCGGCGGGGTGGCACGCTCATCGTCCAGTACAACAAGTACCCGGCCCTCGAGCGCGACTACGCGCCCTGGCCCGTGACCATCGCCCGCCCCCACGGCCGCGTCACCGACGAGACGGCGCCCGTGCGGATCCTCGAGCCCGACCACCCGGTGTTCACCACCCCCAACCCCATCGGCGCCCCCGACTGGCGCGGCTGGGTCCAGGAGCGGGGGCTCTACTTCTGGGAGAGCTGGGACGGTCCGCTCACGCCCCTGCTGGCCATGGCCGACCCGGGCGAGGAGCCGCTGACCGGATCACTGCTGGCCGCGCCGCTGGGCGAGGGGACCTACGTGTACGCCGCGCTGGCCTTCTTCCGCCAGCTGCCCGAGGGCGTACCCGGGGCGTATCGGCTCTTCGCCAACCTGCTGTCGCTGGGGGCCCGCGAGTGACCGGCCCGGGTCAACCCGGGAGCGAAGCGGGCAGCGCTCAGGAGGTGCCGCGCCGGCGCCGCCGCACCCGGTGGCTCGCCGCGCGCGTCGTCGCCGTCCAGGTGGTCACGTTGATCGCGCTCTGGTGCCTCCAGTCGACCTGGGGCGGCGGGTAGGAATCGTGCGGCCGGCGGCGGCCACGGCTCGCGCGGCTACGGCTCGCAGACCAGCCGCACGCGGGACACGACCACCTCGACGTTGCCCGAAGGCGTCTCCTCCGTCGAGAACAGGAGCCCGGGACGACCCCGGACCGGC
>JBKGZE010000120.1:0-6728 GCA_046545735.1 Gemmatimonadota bacterium
GATCCAGGCCGCGTACCGGATCGGCGACTCCGTCACCAACATCATCACGCCCATGATGTCCTACTTCGGCCTGATCCTAGCCTTCGCGAACCGCTACGACCGCAACCTGGGCATCGGCACGATCATCAGCATGATGCTGCCCTACAGCGTGCTCTTCCTGCTCGGCTGGATGGCCCTGTTCTACCTGTGGGTCTTCGGCCTGGGGCTCCCGGTCGGCCCGGGCGCGCCGACGTACTTCACCACCTGACGCCGGGCGGTGCGTCGGTCGTTCGGCTCCTGAACGGGGGGGCTCCTCACCGGGCGCCTCCCCGCTCTCGCCGTCGCAGGAACACCTTTTCGATCTCCACGGCCACCAGGATCGACGAGCCGACGGCGATCACGACGCCCCAATGCACGGGATCGAGGGGCACGGTGCCGAACACGCCCTGCATGAGGGGCAGGTACAGCACGCCGAGGTGGGCCAGGCCGGCCAGGACCATGCTGATGGCGAGGAACGGGTTCGCCGTCAGGGGAATCCGGAACGCCGACCGTCGGAGCGAGCGGCTGTTGAATACGTGGAAGAACTGGAACATGACCATCTGGGTCATGGCCACGCTCCGCGCCTCCTCGAGCGATGCGTCCTGGCGGAGCATCCAGTAGAAGACGGCCAGCGTGAGCCGCTCCTCCGCCTCCTCGCCGCTCAGACCCGCGTCCGGATCCGTACCGAGCTCGCCGACCACCTCGTCCCCCGGGAGGGTGTGCCAGGCGGTCTGGCGGAGCTTGCTCGCTTCGATCATCGTCTCGCCCCGGTCCCGATACCGCCTACCCTCCGGCCCCCGTCAGCTCCTCGCTTACGCGACGCAGCCGCCCGCGGGCCTCCTCGTCGTACGCCTGCTCGTGGGCCCGGGCGGCGACCTGCCCGTCGAAGTACTCCCCCGATTCCACGTCGTCGGTGACCAGCCGCATGACCGCGTCGGCCCCCTCGTCGACGCTGCTTCGGGGGCGGTACCCGGCCTCGCGCACCATGCGCGTGTCCATCAGGGTGGCCGGGTGGAGCGCGACGACGTCGATCCCGGTCCCCTCCAGCTCCTGCGCCAGGTCGATCGTGAACAGGACCTGGGCCAGCTTGCTCCGGGCGTATCCCGAGCCGCCGGTGTAGCCGCGCTCCAGCATGAGATCGTCGAAATCCAGCGCTTGCTGGGCGGCGGAGGCGACGTTGATGATGCGCGCGGGGGCACTCCGCTCGAGGAGCGGCAGGATCAGGCGCGTCAGGAGGAAGTGGGCGAGGTGGTTGACGGCGAAGTGAAGCTCGTACCCGTCGTCGCTTTCGCGGCGCTCGTCGCCCCGGAGCAGGATCCCCGCGTTGTTGACCAGCAGGTCCAGCCGATCGCAGACACGGAGGAGCTCGTCGGCGAGATGGCGCACCTGGGATAGCGCGGCGAAGTCCGCTTCGTAGAAGGTGGCGCGGCCCGGGCCGGCGTCGATGTCCCGAGCCAGCGAATCGCCGCGCCGGCGATCCCGCCCGTGCAGGAGCACGTGCCAGCCGCGGGCGCCGAGCCGCCGCGCGACCTCCGCCCCCAGGCCGTCCGTGGACCCGGTCACCAGCGCGACTCTCCGGTCCTTCTGCTCCTCGACCACTCTCCCCCCTCCTGCGCGTTACACCATCCCGGCTGCCGGGGGCTTGCAAGCGGGAGGCCGCCGCCTCGCAGGCGCCTTGACCGATCTCCGGCGCCTGGCCGAATCTCCGGCGGAGCCGGCGCCCGGGATCACCTCGACATTCGCGTCAGCGGGCCGCCGGCCTCGGCCCACGCCCGCAATCCGCCGCCGATATGGGCGACGTCGGCTACACCCATGGTCATGGCCGTCCGGGCGGCCAGTGCGGACCGGGACCCGGCCGTGCAGTAGAACACGAGCGGCCTGCCCGAGTGGAAGACCTCGCGGTACTCGGGTTGGGAAGAGCTGATGTGGAACTCCAGCAGTCCGCGGGGGACGTGAACGGAACCGGGGATCCCACCGTCCCGGACGATCTCGCTCTGCTCCCGGAGGTCCACGAATATTACGCCCGGATCCTCCAGCAGCGCGATGGCGGCGGCCGGGGAGAGCGTCCGGATGTGCCGATTCGCTTCGGCGACCAGCTCCTCCGCGGTCCGGGGCGGGTGGTCCGGTGGCGCGGACCGCTGGCACCCGGCGAGCGCCAGCGCGATGATCCCGATGGTGGCCCATCGGAGTGGCTCGGGAGCGGACCTCCGCGAGGTACGGGCGGCGCCGACGCTTACGGTCCAGCCCATCACGGCGTGTCTAGGCATAGTATGCACACGTGGCAGATACGGTTGAATCCGGGCTCGCGTCGAACCTGGGGATCACCGCGGGCTGCTGTCAACGGCGGTAGCCGAACGGAACGAAATGCGCGACAATTGTATAAGCTGGTAGACTGTCTCGCGCGAAACGGAGGGTGCAGAGAGTGAGGGTGGTGGCACTGGAGCCGGCGTGGGTGCCGGCGATCCCATCATGAGCGACAATCCGCTGCGGCAGGCCGCCCTTCAGCCGACCGCGCTGCGCTTTCTGGTCGGGCTCGCCGCGTTCGTCATCGTGGTGGCCGGCCTCAAGGCGGCCGCCAGCCTGCTGGTGCCCGTGGCCTTCGCCGTGTTCATGGCCACCATTCTCCTGCCGGCCATCCGGGCGCTAGGCCGTGTAGGGGTCTCTCCGATCCTGGCCATCCCCGTCACGCTGATTGCGGCCATTGGCGTGCTCTTCGGCTTCGCGTCTCTGGCGTTCCAGTCGCTCACGGCCATGCAGGAGGCACTCCCCCGGTACCTGGCCCGGCTCCAGACCATGGAGACGGAGGTGATCCATTTCCTGGCGGATCGGGGCATCCCCATCGATGGCGACGCGTTCCACAGGGCGTTCGATCCCGCCCAGTTCCTCGATTTCGTGGGCGGCACGCTCCGGGGGGCGGCCACCTTCACGACGTCCGTCTTCCTGATCACCATCATCACGATGTTCCTCCTGGCGGAGGCGGCGGGGCTGCCCCGGAAGATCGCGCTGGTCGCCAGGGGCGCCGACCTGACCTGGGTCCACCGGACCGCCGTCGAAGTCCAGCGGTACCTGGCCATCAAGACCGTGATCAGCGTGGCCACTGGCGTCCTGGTCGGCCTCTGGTGCCTCCTCCTGGAACTCGATTTTCCCCTCTTCTGGGGGCTGACCGCGTTCCTGCTCAACTACGTCCCGTCCATCGGGTCCGTCATCGCCGCGATCCCGGCCGTACTCCTCGCTCTCGTCCAGCTCGGGTCCGGCACCGCCCTCGCCATCGCAGCCGGGTACCTGGCCATCAACACTCTCTTCGGGAACATCATCGAGCCGGCCGTCATGGGCCGCGGCCTCGGCCTCTCGCCCTCCGTCGTCATCTTCTCGCTGCTGTTCTGGGGGTTCGTGTGGGGGCCGGTGGGGATGCTCCTCAGTCTGCCCCTCACCATGATCGTCAAGATCATCCTGGAGCAGACCGAACTCCGGGCCGTGGCAGTCCTGCTCGGACCGGCGCCGCCTCCGGTCCGCCGCCCGGAGGCCAATCTCGCCGCCGCGCCAGCCCAGGACGCCGGCGAGCACGCCGTCTCCAGGTCGCCGGGCACCACGCGCGGCTGAGGGCCGGGGCCGCGCCTCAGCCGCTGCGCGCCTGTTCCGCGCCGTCGGACGCCTACTCCGCCGCCGTTCCTCCGAGTGTCACGCGGCCCGAGACATCCAGGTGCGCCAGCCGCTCGGCGGTCCCGACAGGCACGCGCACGGGGTAGTCCCGGTTGTTCGGCGTCCGGTGGATCTTGAAGTGCGGGTTCAGCTCGCGGATCGCCTCCACCGTTGTGCCCGCCCCACGCGCGATCTCGATCAGCGGCGTGGCCGGCTTCACCACGATCTCCTCGTACGCCCCGGGGCTCTCCAGGACCACGTGGGCGAACCCGTACTGCTCGGCGTCACGCGCGATCCGCCCGGCCGCGATCATCAACGGCACGTAGTCGCGCGTCTCCCGCGGAAGGTGTCGCCAGATCCGGTAGTACGCCTCCTCGCCCGTGGCTCTCTCCGTCCCGAACTCTCGCCGCATGATGCGGCCCACTCGACCCTCACCCGTGTTGTACGACGCCGCCGCCAGGTACCACGACCCGAAACGGTCGTACAGGTCCTCCAGGTAGTCGTGCGCCGCGTCCGTGGCGCGCACCGGGTCCCGCCGCTCGTCCACCGCACGGTCGATGTCCAACCCGTACCGCTGACCCGTCGCCGCGATGAACTGCCACAGACCCGACGCCTGCGCGTGCGAGTACGCCGTCGGCTCGAACCCCGACTCGATCATCGCAAGGAAGATCAGGTCCTGCGGCATCCCCCGCTCCGCCAGCTTCCGGGAGATCATCGGCACGTACCTGCCCGACCGCTCCAGGAACCCCTCGAACTTCTCGCGCATCTCCGGAACCGTGTCGAACCGGGCGACCCAGTAGTCCACACGCTCGTGGTCCAGGTTCGGCAGGTCCCACTCGCCGGCGTCGAACGCCGATGTGCGGAGCTGCACCCCCGTCTTCGATGCCGCGTCGCGCCCGGTCGCCTCGAGCCCCGCCTCGAATCGCGATCCCGCGGCAGTCGAGCCCGCGGCCGTCGATCCCGCGGCCGTCGAGGAGGAGACAGCCACCCCGTCGCCTGCGCGGGTTCCGCCGTCACCCAGCGCGAAGGCGCCCATGCTCGCCAGCGCCAGGGCCCCGACCAGAACACCGGTCCGGCCACGCTTCCAGCGTGAAGAGAATCCCGTCATGAATATCCTCACTTAAGTCATTGTGTCCCAGGGGGTTACGGATGTTGCTACCCTCCCGGCCGCGGTAGGGTCCCGGCGGATGGCCGCCTGGTCGCGGGGCGGCGCGCGCGGACCGGGCGAGAACTTGCATCCGGGTGCAGGCGACCCGAGACGACCATTCAGGAGCGCCGTCCCATGCCGAACGACCCGCTCGCAGGCCAGCCCGTTCCGCCCGACCGCCGCACCGACATCTCGGCCCTGCGCGCGGCTTTCCGGACCCGGGTCCCCGATCCCGCCGTTGAAGGCGAGAGGGTCTCGTTCGGGACCTCGGGCCATCGTGGGACGTCGCTGGACGGTACGTTCAACGAGGCGCACATCCGGGTGATCGCCCGGGCGGTGGCGGAGTACCGCGAGTCGGCCGGCATCGCCGGTCCCATGTTCGTGGGCAAGGACACGCACGCGCTGTCGGAGCAGGCGCTGGAGGCCGCTGCGGGGGTGCTGGCCGCCCGGGGTGTGGAGCTGCGGCTCGACGGGTCGTCGGGGTACACGCCGACGCCTGTGATCTCGCGGGCGATCCGGCGGGCCAACGCGGCGGGGTCGGGCGCCCGTGCGGACGGCCTGATCCTGACGCCGTCGCACAACCCGCCCGAGGATGGCGGGATCAAGTACAACCCGCCGCACGGGGGTCCGGCGGGAGGGGAGGTGACGGCGGCGATCGAGGGGCGGGCGAACGCGCTGCTGGAAGGCGGCGACGAGGTCCCCGGGCTGGCGTGGGAATCCGTCGAATCGGCTCCGACCACCGGGACCGCCGACCTGCGCCGTGCGTACGTGGAGGAGCTGGCTTCTGTGGTGGACATGGAGGCGATCGCCGGGTCGGGGCTGCGGATCGGGGTGGATCCTCTGGGGGGCTCCTCGGTCGACTACTGGGACGAGATCGCCGGGACCTATGGGCTGACCATCGACATCGTGAACCGGGAGGTGGATCCGGCGTTCTCGTTCATGCGGCTCGACTGGGACGGCAAGGTCCGCATGGACTGTTCTTCACCGTACGCCATGGCCGGGTTGATCGAGCTGAAGGACCGGTACGACGTGGCAATCGGTCTGGACCCGGACGCCGATCGCCACGGGATCGTCACCCCGTCGGCCGGGCTCCTGAACCCGAATCACTTCCTGGCCGTGGCCGTCTGGTACCTCTTCCGGCACCGGGACTGGGATCCGACCGTGGGCGTCGGGAAGACGCTCGTCTCCAGCTCCATGCTGGACCGGGTGGCGGCGCACCTCGGGCGCCGACTGGTGGAGGTGCCGGTGGGGTTCAAGTGGTTCGTGGACGGGCTGGACCATGGCGAGCTCGGCTTCGCGGGCGAGGAGAGCGCGGGCGCGGCGTTCGCGGCGCGGGACGGAACGCCGTGGACCACGGACAAGGACGGCATCCTGATGGGTCTGCTGGCCGCGGAGATCACGGCGCGCACGGGGCGTGACCCGGGCGAGCTGTACCGTGAGCTCGAGGACAGGTTCGGCGCGCCCGTCTACGAGCGCATCGACGCACCCGCGACCCCTGCCCAGAAGGCGGCCCTCGCGGCCCTGGCGCCGGAAGCGGTGCGGCAGGCTGAGCTCGCCGGCGAGCCCATCGTCCGGCGCATGACCCGGGCGCCCGGCAACGACGCGCCCATCGGCGGCCTCAAGGTCGTGACCGAGAACGGCTGGTTCGCGGCGCGCCCGTCGGGGACGGAGGACGTGTACAAGATCTACGCGGAGAGCTTCCGGGGCGAGGACCACCTGCGCCGCCTGCAGGAGGAAGCGCGGGCCATGGTCCAGGCGGCGTTCGAGGGCTGACCGTGGACCTGGCGACCCGCACCGGCGTATCGCCCACGCGGCTCCCGGGCCTCGCACTCGCGGCCTTCGCCCTGACGACCGTCCCCGCGCCGGCGGAGTCGCAGAACCCGCGTCGGGCGGATGCGGCGGTGGAGCAGCCGTCGGACACGGT
>JBKGZE010000121.1:0-6697 GCA_046545735.1 Gemmatimonadota bacterium
CTCGTGATCACGCGGGCACCGTTCCTGTCGGCGACGGCGGTGGGCGTGCTCACCGGCGCCGCTGCCGTCTTCGGCACAGCGGGATCGATCCCGTGGGGCCTGTTCGGACTCGTGCTCCTCGGCACCATGCTCCTGCACATGTTCGCCAACACCGCCAACGACTACTTCGACTGGAGAAGCGGGACCGACCAGGCCAACACCGACTACATCGTCCCGTTCACCGGCGGCAGCCGGTCCATCGAGCTGCGGCTCATCACGCCCGGGCGCCTCCTGGCCCTCTCCATTGGCCTGCTCGTGGCGGCCACCGCCGTGGGCGCCCTCATCATCGCGCTCCGACCCGAGGTCGCCACGGAGATCGCGGCCATCGGGCTCGTCGCCGCCGTCATCTCCTACTTCTACACGGCACCCCCCATCCGGCTCGCCGCCCGCAAGGGACTGGGCGAGCTGGTCGTGGGATCGCTGTTCGGGCCCCTCCTCACACTCGGCGTCGCCACCGTGCTGCGCGGTGAGCTCCTATGGACCGATGCGCTCTACGGGCTCCCGCCAGGGATCCTCACGGCCGCGATCCTCTGGATCAACCAGTTCCCGGACATCGAGGGCGACCGGGCCACCGGGAAGATGAACCTGGTCGCCACCCTGGGCTGGAGCACCGCCCGCGGCGGCTACATCGCGCTGCTGGGGGCCGCCGCCCTGACCATCGTCGGCCTCTACGCCGCCGGACTCGCCCCGATCTGGGCACTGGTCGCGCTGCTGACCGCGCCCATCGGGATCAAGGCCGCCCGGATCCTGTACTCGACCCGGGTCCCGGCGGCGCTCAAGCCAGCCTGCGCCGCCACCATCCAGCTCCAGTTCCTGGCCGGGACCCTCTTCGCCATCGGCGTGGCGCTGGCCGCGCTCTGAGCGGTAGCGCTGGCGCGGAGCCCGGCACGCAGCTCACGAGCTCACGCGCGCGCTGAGGCTGCACGATCGCCCAGCGTGCGCCGCACCTGCTACCCGAGCCGTCGCGCGCGCGCCCGCGTGCGCGCGCCCGCGTGCGTGGGTACGGACGTTGCACTGAATGAGGGGCGACAGCCGGACCCTCGTCCACCAGTGAAGCCTCATTCATGACGCGACTCGTCCCCATTGCCCTGCTGACCACACTCCTCGCCGCCGCGGCCTGTGGCGACGAGGAGGAGGTCGCCACGGCCCACATCCGGGCGGTGGTGACGGCCGCCACCCCGGATTCCGGAGACGCCCGGGCCCCGGAGCCGACGGCTTCGGACACGCCCGTGCTGACGCTCCCGAACGGCGACACACTCACGGTTCGTCCGTCCGTGGTGGCCTTCTACGAGGCCCGCGGCTACCGCCCCGCGTGGACGGACCAGGACGAGATCCTGCCCCGGGGCGTGAGCCTGCTCGAGGCGGTCGGGCTCGCGAACGCGGAGGGGCTCGACCGGGAGCGGTACCACTTCAGCACCGCGCGAGAGATGGCCCGGCTCCTGGCCGAGGACGCGGCCGAGGAGCGGAAGCTCGAGTACCTGGGAAGCCTGGACCTTCTGCTCACGGAGAGCTTCGCCCGGCTGTCCGACGACTTGGTGGCGGGCACCATCGATCCCGACGCCGCCGGCCTCGACTGGCGGATCGAGCGGGGCGAGGTGGATGACCGGGCGCTGATCGAGCGGGTGGTCGCGGGCGAGGACCCGAGGACGGTCCTGGGCTCCATCCGACCGCGCGTCCCCTACTACGACCGGCTGGTCCGGGCGCTCGCGCGACTACGGGAGATCGACGCGCAGGGCGGCTGGCCCGCCGTGAGCGACGGCGACGTGCTCGAGCCCGGCGACGAGGACGTGCGCGTCGCCGAGCTGCGGGCCCGGCTGATGGCCACGGACGACCCGGAGGAGAGCCGGCTCGCCGGGTACGGGCTCGATTCGGCGCTGGTCTTCGACGACTCCCTCGCCCGGGCGCTCAGCCACTTCCAGACCCGGCACAACCTGCACGAGGACGGCGCGCTCGGACCGAAATCCCTGGCGGCGCTGAACGTGCCGGTCGAGGACCGGATCGAGGCCATCCGGCTCAACCTGGACCGGTGGCGCTGGCTGCCGAGCGATCTCGGCGATTCCTTCATCCTCGTGAACATCGCCGGGTTCGAGCTCGAGTTGGTCCGGCACGACAGCGCGATCGAGTCCATGAACGTGGTGGTCGGCAAGACCGCGAACCGGACGCCGGTGTTCCAGGACACGCTGGAGTACATGGTCGTGAACCCGTACTGGAACGTGCCGGCGTCCATCGCCCGGGAGGAGATCATCCCGGCGGCCGCCCGCGATCCCGACTACCTCGCGCGCAACAATTACGAGGTGGTGTACGACGGCTCGACCGTGAACCCTGCCAGCGTGTCCCCGGAGGCGCTCCGGAACGGCTCCTACCGGATCCGCCAGAAGCCGGGGCTGGGGAACGCCCTGGGGAACGTCAAGTTCCTCTTCCCGAACGACATGGACATCTACCTGCACGACACCCCGGCCTCACACCTCTTCAGCCAGAAGAGCCGCGCGTTCAGTCACGGCTGCATCCGCGTGGAACGGCCGGACGACCTGGCGCGCACACTCCTCGGAGAGCTGAGCGACCGCGACCCGTCCGATTACGACGCGCTCCGCAGCCGTCAGGGTGAGCAGTGGGTCCCCCTGGACGAGAAGATCCCGGTCTACATCCTCTACTTCACCGCCTGGGTCGACGACGACGGGACCATCCGCTTCCACGAGGATGTCTACCAGCGGGACGAGAGTCTGCGGGGCGAGCAGCGGGAGAAGCTGGCGCCGGTCGAGCGTCGCCCGATCGCCGCCGACGCCGGCCTCTGATGGCGGGCGCCACCGCCCGGTGGCCCACGCCCCCACGGGCCGCGAGGCCCGGGCGGCGCCGGGGACCGTGACCGGGCGGCTCGCGGCGTTAAAGCAAGAGGGGCAGGTCGAGGGTGAGGAAAAGGCCCCGGAGCAGCATGACCGTGAGCGCGTCGTTCAGCGCGGTGCTCTGGCCGGGCGAGCACTGGTCTCCGTCCACATCGGTGAAGACGTACGTGTTGCCCGAGAGAACGATCCCGGCGACCACCTCCCCGTCATGCAGGAGGGTGCCCGTGGCGTCCTCCCGGGTCTGGCCGCTCCCCGCCACCACCAGCTCCACGTTGGTCGTCACCGCGTCACGCGTGAGGGTCACGTCGAACGAGTCCTCGAACGCATCCGTCTCGCCGTCGACCGCTCCGCCCGCCGTGATGGTGTACAGGGTGGTCCCCCGCTCCACTTCGGCCTCGACCGAGTACTCCGAGGCGCCCGTGTCCGCGTTGCTGCTTTCGTCGGTCACGATCGAGAATGCGACCTGCCCCGTGCTGTCGGCGAAAGACCCGACCGCCTCCATGTACGTGGTCTCGACACTGCCACCGGTGGTCTCGCGGTACCCCTGGGTGAAATCGAGGAGCCTGGTCTCTTCGCCGTCCACCCGCACCACCTCCATCCGGAGCTGATTCAGCGTGGTGTCGGGCCCGGGCGTGAGATCGATGTACCCGCTCTCGCCCAGCGCGAAGTCCACCTCCGTGTCCTCCATCGGGTACCAGATGATCCGGACCCCGTTCTCCGGCGCATCCGTGCGCGACTCGTCCACGACCCAGCCGAAGACAGCCGGGTCGTAGGCAAAGGTGCTGCCGGCCACCTCCGGCGGGAACTCCACCGGGAGCGGCGTGGTGAGCGCCGGAGCGATACCGGCGACCCGATCGATCATGGCCGCGGCGCCCGGCCCGTTGGTCGGCGCCAGCCGGCGGAACTGGACGCCGGCGTCCTGGACATGGTCGATGGCCACGGCGAGGTTGGCAAGGGCGTCGTCGCTGGCGTCCAAGGGGGTGAAGAGGCCGTTCACGGCGTCCACGACCGCGGCCGGATCGAGGCCGCCCAGGTCGCAATCGCCCACGGGAGAGTCGTCGTCGCAGGCGGTGCCGCCGAGGACGAGGAGGAGCACGGGGAAGAGGGTCCACCAGCGGGCAGGCTTCATATCACATCGTGGCAGAGTGGGTATTGACGGGACGGCGGGTGATCCGGGCGTCCGCGGCTCCCCCAGTGTAGCGGGTGCCCCCCCGGAACGGCAATCGAAGGGGCCCCGGCCATGCCTGCCGGAGCCCCTCGGTTCTCCCCTTCCCCGCGGCGTCATCGTTCCCTCGTTCCGCAGCTCCGGCGTGTCCCGCGCCGGGGCGGCGACGTACGGTCAGGGGCTGGAGCCGACCATCCGCTGGAGGTACTCCCAGCGGGCGTCGACTTCCGCCTGGATGTTCTCGAGCGCCGCGTCGTCCAGGTGCTTGAACCGGCCCTGGGCCCGGATGTACGGGGCCACCGGGTCGCCGTTGCTCTCCATGGTGAAGCGCCAGCGGAGTCCGTCCTCCACCTCCATGAGGGGGAAGACGCGGTTCTGGACCGCCATCCGCCCGAGCTCGATGGTCTTCTCGTCGCTGGTCTTCCAGCCCGGGGGGCACGGCGAGAGGATATGCAGGAACCGGGTCCCCTTCATGGACTTCGCCTTCCGCACCTTCGCCAGCAGGTCGGTCGGGTAGGCCGTGGACGCGGTCGCCGCGTACGGGATCCGGTGCGCGGCCATGATCGACAGGATGTCCTTCTTCTTGGTCGACTGCGGATGATCCGCCGGCGTGGTGGTGGTCCAGGCGCCCCACGGCGTGGCCGACGAGCGCTGGATCCCCGTGTTCATGTACGCCTCGTTGTCGTACGTGACGTAGAGGAAGTTCTCGTTCCGCTCGGCGGCGCCGGACAGCGCCTGGAGCCCGATGTCGAACGTCCCGCCGTCGCCGGCCCACGCCATGACCGTGGTCTCCGTGTCGCCCCGTACGTCGAGGGCCGCGCGGATCCCCGATGCCACCGCGCCCGCCGTCTCGAAGGCCGTGTGGTAGAGGGGCACGTGGAGCGACGACTGGGGGTACGGCCCGGCGATGATGCTCCAGCAGCACGCGGGAAGCACGACAATGGTCTTCTCGCCCAACTCCTTGAGGACCATCCGCATGGCCAGCGAGGCGCCGCAGCCGGGGCACGCGAGGTGCCCGGAGTCGAGCAGCTCCCGCTGGGGGACCTGGTCCTTGATCATCAGCTGGCTCATGCCTTCACCCCCACCCAGAGGTCTTCCCGCGGTGGCGCATCCACCGCATACGTGCGATCGATCGTCTCGTCGATGACGGCCGGCGTCACATCGCGGCCGCCGAGCCCGATGACGTAGCCGTACAGCACCGGCCGGTCGTCGAGCGGGACGTCGTAGAGGGCCGAGCGGATCTCCTCGGCGAAGATGCCGCCGTGGCCGGGCGAGACGTTGCGGTCGAGCACCGCCACACGCTGCGCACCACGCAGCGCCCTGCGGAGCGCCTCCGTCGGGAACGGTCGGAACATCTTGACCTTCACCAGACCCACCTTCTCGCCATCCTCGCGGCGCCCGTCCACCACCTCACGCGCGGTCGAGGTGACCGTGCCGGAGGTGACCAGGATCACTTCCGCGTCCTCGGCACGGTACGACTCCAGGGCGCCGTAGCCGCGACCGGTGAGGGCGCGCCAGTCGGCGTCAACCTCCTCGTAGACGCGGCGCGCCCGGTCCATGGCCTCCTGCTGGTCCCAGCGCATCTCCATGTAGTTGTCCGGCCGCACCAGCGCGCCGAACGCCTTCGGGTCGCTGGTGTCCAGCTTCAGCCGCGCCTCCCGCATGGGGAGGAAGTCGTCCACCAGCTCGATATCCGGAACGTCCACCGGCTCGCTGGTGTGCGAGAGGAAGAACGCGTCCAGGATGATCATCACCGGCAGGTCGACGGTCTCGGCGAGCTTGAAGGCCTGGATGGTCGTGTCCAGCACTTCCTGGTTGTTCTCGCAGTACAGCTGGATCCACCCGGTGTCGCGCTGTGCCAGGGAGTCGTTCTGGTCCGTCCAGATGTTCCAGCCCGGCCCCATGGCCCGGTTGATGTTCGCCATGACCACCGGGTGCCGCCCGTTGGCCGCCCAGTGCAGCATCTCGTGCATGAGCGCCAGCCCGTGCGACGAGGTGGCGGTGAACGTCCGGACCCCCGTGGCGCTGGCCCCGATCACGGCCGCCATGGCCGAGTGCTCCGACTCCACCTTGATGAACTTCGCGGGCAGCTCGCCGCTGCCGCACATCTCCGACAACATCTCCACCACCTGGGTCTGCGGCGTGATCGGGTAGGCGGAGATCACCTCCGTCCGGGCCAGCTTCACACCGAGGGAAACCGCGTGGTTCCCCACCATAACCTTCTTCACAGTCCCTCCCGCGTCATCACGATCGCGCCGCGCGGACACTCCTCCGCGCACAGCCCGCACCCCTTGCAGTAGTCCAGGTCGATCTCGAACCCGCCCTCCGGCTTCCGCCGGATCGCGTTGTCCGGGCAGAAGATCAGGCACAGCTCGCAGTCGTTGCAGACGCCGCAGTTGAAGCAGCGCTTCGCTTCCGCGATGGCCTGCTGGAAGTCGATCCCGAGGTTGACCTCGCCCCACGACATGGGGCCGTTGCGGGACCGGTCGCCGTGTCGCTCCACGTGCTGGTAGTGCGCCGTCTGGAGCGACTCGATGTCCACCACGTCGTTCGTCGGCTCCGTCCGCCGCACCGGGTCGGCTCCCTGCCAGCGCGCCATGCTGATGTTCCCGGCACCCCAGCGGAACGCGTCCGCGTCCGACGGGCCGATGTC
>JBKGZE010000122.1:0-6684 GCA_046545735.1 Gemmatimonadota bacterium
AGCCCTCGGTGAAGTACCGATCCTCCTCGCGACCGTGGTGCCGGAAGGGGAGGACTGCGATCCGCGGCTCCGTGCGCCCTGCCGGGGGGGCCACCGGGGCGGGCGCCGCTTCGGCCCGGATCTGGAGCTGGATCCACTCCAGCAGTCGACGGGTCTCGGGCAGCGGCTCCAGCTCCTCGTCCCGGAGCCGCCGCTCGTACGCCCGGTATTGTCGGAGGGCGCTCTGCGGGTCGCCGCGCTCCAGCAGGAGGGTCAGCAGCAGGTGCTGGGCTTCCGGATCCAGCGGTTCCCGGGCGACCCATTCCCGGGCAATGGCCACCCCCTTGGCGAGGTCGCCTTCCGCGACGGCCGCCGCGGCACACCCACGACACGCCTCCCGGTTGAGAGCCGCGAAATGCTCCCGCCGCCGGTCCACCCACTGCTGGAACTCGGGGGACGCCCTCAGGTGCCAGCCGTCGAGGAAGGGACCGCGGTACAGGGCGACGGCCCGCTCGTAGTCCGCCTCCTCCAGCGCCCGCTCGAGTCGCGTCGCGTCCAGCGTCACCGCGTCGGTGACGCGCAGGAGCTGCCCGCGGGCATGGATCCAGCGCGCCCCGAGCGCCTGTTTCAGCGCGAACAGCGTCTGACTGAGCGCGTGGCGACCCCGGCGGTCGTCGCTCTCCGGCCAGAGCAGCGCGATCACGGCGTCACGCGTGGTCTCCCCTTCCACCGCCAGGTGGACGAGCAGGGCCATCCGCACCGGCTGCGCGGAGAAGCCGGGGAGCTCACGACCCTCCGTTCGGATGTGCAGCCCACCCAGCGTCGTGATTTCGATGGCCGCGGCGTGCTCCTCGTTCCCGCTCCTCTCCATCTCAATCCCCCAGGCGGATCAGTTCCTCGTACCCGGCATGGCCGCGGAGCCGCCGGAGGTAGGGGTCGGTGCGGATCCAGTCGTCGATCGGCTGGCCCTGCGCGTGGGCCTGGCGCAGCAGCGCCACCGCCCGCTCCAGGGCAGGAGGAGCAACGGACCGCCCGAAACAGAGCAGCGGAATCCTCCGACACGGAAACGCGCCCTTCAAGTCAAATGGAAGCTCCGCGTCGATCTGCGAGAAAGCGCAACCCCACCGCTTTCCGGGAGTGGGTGCCGACCTTTTCGAGGACTCTCTGTGCGTGATGGCGGGCGGTGTGGGGACTGATCCCCAGCCGGTCGGCGATGTCATGGTTGCTGTCCCCCCTGGCCAGGAGTTGGGCGACCTGGGCCTGTCGCGGGGTAAGGCCGTATCGCCCCGAAAGAGTCCGCGCATCCGGTATGCAGGCGCTCCGGTCCTCCGCAATGATCAAAGCGGTGGGATCCGGGCCGGCGCTCCCGGGAGGCAAGCAGGTTCCGTGAAGGTGAAGCCGGTGGCCATCGGCGTCGATCGTTCGGGTGCCCGTGTCGAGGCGGGGCTCCGCCACTGACTTGCGGGCGGGTTGATAAAACCGCAGCACCTCCGCGGCGAGCCGATCCATCGCCTCGAGGAGGCTCTCCGGATCAGCAGCGATCTGAAGCATTGTGCGAAGAGACCGATTCCTGTGGTACTCCCCGCCAGTCGATCGGAGAAGGGCAGGCGCCTCCATCTCGTCCAGTAACGCGCTGAACGCCGTGCGCCTTTCTCGGAAGGAGCGAAGCGAGCAGACTCCCGACTCGAGGGCCGGAACCAGAAGCGAGAGTACGTCCAGCGCACCATCCCCGAATCGACCGCCGCCTGGAGCGTCGGAGAGACAGGAGAGAAGAACAGGCCCCTCTCCAAGCCAGATTGCGGCGGTGGCGAAATATCGGACATCGCAGTCCACCATGACCTCTGGGTAGAACCGCCGCATGCTGCGCAATGGCACCCGGGTCAGCCGCTCTACGGTGGGCGGGTCGAAGACCTGCACCTGCGCGGCGGCGAGCCGCCGCATCGCCCGACCGTGCTCCGGGTCACCGGCAAGGGGATCCGCTCCACCGGACGCGACTGCCTGGAGGGCCCGTAGACACTCCGGATCCAGGGCCGGCCCAATGACGTGCAGGCCCTCGTCGAGCACCCCGGGAGGCACCATCAGAAACGCCCCGGCGCAGTCGAACAGTTCAGCGATCAGGCGCAGGAGCTTCTCGGCCCACGTATCGAGCCCGGGTTGGGAGGCGGGCGACAGCAGGGACGCGATGACGGCCTGACAGCGGCCGAGGTCGCTATGGGAAAACGAAGCGGAGGCCCGGGTGCGAGCCATAAAATACCTCCATTCGCCTGCCCGGCTGCCGTCGCCGAACCGATGCGTCCAGGGGCCACCTCGAGTCGGGGTCCCACTAAAGGACCGGCGATCACCCGCTCATCCAAGGTAGGGAGGTCCTGCTCGTATAGGAAGAACGTCCCATTCGGTGCCGATAGCCGTCCGATAGGCTTCCCATACATGCACGGGATGTTCAACACGATAGGAGGGGACCATGGCACGCATGCGCAGGTTGACTGGAGGGGCTCTCGTGTTGGTGCTGGCGCTCGCGGGGTGCCAGGAGGAAGCGACCACCGGGCCAGTCGTGGCCGAAGCGGAGTTCTCGCGCCATCAGGGCGCCGAAGCCGTCCAGCGGCCATTCAAGGGAGACTTCGCCGGCACTATGGCCCCAGGAGCGCAGTGCGGAGTTCAACCGTGGCAGGTGATGCTGTACGTCCAGGGTGAGGGGCAGGCGACCCACCTCGGTAAGACCACCCTCGACCTCAGCGCCTGCTGGGACATGGCGACGTACCAGCCGATCAGTGAGGTGCTTGCGGTGTACACAGCGGCCAATGGTGACGAAGTGTGGATGCGGGTCGTCGGCGCCTATTCCATGGCCGGTACGGATTATGAGATCTACGGCGGGACTGGCCGTTTCGACGGGGCGGAGGGACTGTTGCACGTGACGGGGGAGCAATACCCCGATTTCACCTGGAGCACTGAAGCGATAGGCTGGATCACCTACTGAGAAGACGATGTGCCGGAAAGGTGCACACGCGCCCCGAGGTGAGAGAGTTCAGGACGTCGGACCCATCATCAGAGCAACGGAGCGCCCGCACCAGCACAGCGGAATCCTCCGACCCGACAACAACCTTGTCACAGGTCTGCGAGTGGGCCGGGCCGGGGGCGAGGGTGGGAAGCCGGCGACCTTCCTTCGATCAGTGCGCTGAACTCAACCGTCTCACCCTTTCGGCGCGATCAGCTCCAGGAACGGCGGATAGTGGGCGAGGGGCCGGAGCTCCTCGCTTTCGTGGAGCTGGGAGTATGGTACCCCCCGGGCGATGGCCTCGCGCAACAGCGACACGGCCCGGTCCTTCTGCCCGAGTCGTGCCGCGATGGCGGCGCGCCAGTAGAGGTGCTGCCCCCGGATGTACGGCTCGTCCCAGGCTTCCAGGCGGGCGTCCACTTCCCGGGCCGCGTCGCTCCGGCGTGCCATTGCGTAGGCGAGACCGAGATAGCCCAGGTACTCTACGTTGTCGGAGTGCCGAGCGGCCAGCTCCCTGAAGTGGCGCGCAGCGGACTCGGCTTTCCCCAGCCATAGATGGGCGCGGCCGATGGAGAACCGGTAGTCGCCATCGCTCGCGACGGTCTCGTACCACTCGAGGCCGCGTCGAAGCGCCTGCTCGGCCGCTTCGGGTTGCCCGTGCCACCGGAGCTCCAGCCCCGCCCTGAGCTGCAAGTAGCCGGGGGACCAGTCTCGACCCGGCCGGGTCATGGCCTCCTCGAGAACGTCCTGGGCCTCGTCCAGGCGGTGGAGCGCAATGAGGGCCCGCGCCTCCAGGAAGAACGGTCGGAGGCGCTCGGGGAGGCGGACCCGTGCCTCGCGGGCGGCCTCCAGCTCCTCCTCGTGCCGCCCCAGCACGTGGAGCGCCTCGGTCAGCGTGTTGTGAAACCCCAGGAAGCGGTTCCGTGTCGCGCCGGTCTCCGGCTCGGACCGCAGGGCCGCGATGGCCGCTCGAGGGCGGTTCGTGGCGAGAGCGGCGCCACCAGTAATCAGCCGCCCCTCAGTGGCCGGCTGCCGCCGAAGCCCCTCACTGACGATCCGGTAGACCATCTCCCGGTCGCCGCGCAGTCCCGCGCGCATCACATCCACTCCGGCTCGCTCGACCGGAGACAAGTGGGACCGGCGTCTCTCCAGGAGCTGCAATACGCTGTCCTGTCGAGCCGGGTCGCCCATGTTCCCGAACGCGCTGGCGACCCAGATCCCGGGCGCGACGAACGTGGAATCGGCCGCCCAGGCCCGGTCGAGCTCCCGGATGGCGGCCGGATACGGTCCGGTGAAGAACAGGTCGACGCCGGTCAGGTACGCCCGGTACGCCTCGTAGCTGGGCGGACGCGGCCCCTTCACCGATTCCAGCCCCATGAAGCGGTCGTCCAGCCGGAGGGCGACTCGCCCGAGGATCTGCTCCCGCAACGCCCCGACCGCCGCCGTGGGGTCGTTGCGGTGCGTCCGTTCGGGCCCGAAGGACTCGAGCACTTGCTCCTCTGAAGGACCGACCAGCTGCGCGTACAGATGGAGACTGTCCCGGACCTGGACGAACGAGCCCGTGAGGAAGAGACCCGCTCCGGTTCTGAGGGCGATCCGGGCTATGCTCCCTGCCCCGTCACCGTCCGAGACAGACCGGCCGACCGACGACGGGGGCACCACCCGGAGCGTGTCGATCCGGGTCAGGCCCGCGGTGATCCAGTCGGCGGTGATCCGCCCCAGATCATCCAGCGACGGGTCGCCTGTCCGGTTCTCGAACGGCAGCACCGCGATGCCGCGCGGCGGGACCACGCCGCGGGCGCGGACCGCGCCCTCGTCCGCTCCGGCCAGGGCGACGATCACCCCGCCGGCTACGAGACCGGCTGCAGCGATCACGGCACCGAGCCACGGCCGCCAGCCCCGGCGCGTGGCCGTGGAGACATCGCCCCCGTCGGGCGTGAGGGGGTCCGGGCGCTCCGTTCGTGGGGGTCGCCCGGCAGCTTTCGCGGCGTGGGGAGCGGCCGGAGCCACCTGCGCCGGTCCGAGAACCTCTGGCTCGGTGCCGCCGTCCACCGGCGGTGCGGGCACCCGGGCCACCGACGCCGCACCGTTGCGGACGGCCGCGGCGACGGCCGCGGTCTCCGGCCCCGGCTCCACCTCCAGCTCCTCGGCCAGGACGCGCTCGAACTTCTCGTAGAATCGCAGCGCCGCCGCCCGGTCGCCGGCCGCGGCCAGCGCCTCGATGAAGTCCCGCACCGGGCTCTCGTCGGTCGGCGCCAGCAGAAGCGCCCGGTGCGCGGCCCGCTCCGCCTCCACCAGCTCGCCCTCCGCGATCCGCTGGTCCGCCAGTGCCCATGCCGCTCCCGCGGCCTGCTCCCGGAGCCGCTCCCGCTCCACGTCGAGCCAATGCTCGAACTCGGGGGCGTCCGTGATGTGGAAACCCGCCAGGAGGTCGCCCCGATACAGGGCCAGCGCCTCGGCCCACCGCTCCTCCTCGATCGCTCTCTCGAACGCGACCACATCCCGATGGACCCGGCCCGGACTCACCCCGACCTCCTCGGCGCCACGGGTGATGAGAACGCCCTCCGGGAGCGCGCGCCGCAGGAAGAACAGGCTCTGGGAGAGCGCCTTTCGCGCCCGGGACTGGTCCAGCTCGGGCCAGAACACGCCCAGGAGCGTGTCCCGGCGCTGGAACCCGCGCGGCCTCGCCAGAGCCAGATACGCGAACAGGGCGAGGCGCTTGGGCTGAGCCAGGACGGCCACGGGGTCGCCGTCGCCGTGCAGATCGACAGGACCGAGTGCCTGGAGGTCGAGCATTCTTCCGGCTCCTTCGCCACATCGTCCCCCGGGTGATAGGCGCGTGAGCCGGGGGAGAGAGGGGAGTGAATCCCGCTCCCTATCCTCGTGGCAATCTACCCCGGCACGGTGAGCACAACAACGCTCCTCCGGATCCCGGGCACGGCTCCTCAAGAAAGGAGAATGAAGTCATGACCCGCAAATTCGTAGTCGGTCTGTTCCTGCTCGGACCGGTCGCTGCCGGGGTCGACGGGTGCTCGGACCGCGACGCCCTGGCTCCCGACGCCACCCCACCCGTGTTCTTCGCCGCGCAGCCAGCGTTCGGTCACCCCAGCGGCAGCGAAGCCCAGATGCAGCAGGTGGTCCGTGATCAGTGGATCGAGCTGCTGAACACGGGCGACCTGGCCATTGCGGACGAGATCTACGCCGACGATCTGCTGCCCCACATCCCTCACCATCCCCACGTGACGGATCTCGCCAGCTACAAGCAGGTGACGGTGGCGGCGACCCACCAGGTCATCGCCGACTTTCACGCCGCCATCGACGACCTCTTCGCCCACGGCGACAAGGTGGTCGGACGGTTCACGGCCACTGGCCTCATGGGGGGACGCGTTCCGTACACCAACACCTGGATCATCGTGTTCCGCTTCGAGGACGGGGCGATCGCCGAAGAGTGGTGGCAGTTCGACCTGCTGGGCGTGCAGCAGCAGCTCGGGGCGATACCGGGGAGCCGACCGACCTACACCTGGGGCGAGCCTTCGACCGTCACCGGGGATCCCGGACACGCGCCGAAGAACCAGGGCCTCGTGCGCCGGGCCGAGCAGGTCTGGGAGACCGGGAACATGGTGCAGGCGGATGACGTGTTCTCGGCCGATTTCGTCAACCACGACCCCGTACTCCCGGGCGTCACCGACCGGGAGAGCTTCAAGGAGTCCGTC
>JBKGZE010000123.1:0-6667 GCA_046545735.1 Gemmatimonadota bacterium
AACCGGTTCTCGGCGGTTCGCAGGTACTCGATCGCCGACGGGTCGGCCGTGATCACATACTCACGGAACGCTCCCACCCGGTCGGCCAGCGCCACGTTCATCTCCGCGATCTCGGCCTGCAGGTCCTCCACCCGCTCGAGCTTGCCCCGGGCCCGGTCCACCGAGGCGCCCTGAACGAAGACCACCACCCCGACCAGGATCATGAACACCAGGAGAATGCCGTACCCCAGGAGGATCTTGTTGCGGACCCGGGTATGCCTGAACCACTCGATCATATTCGCCCGTCCTCGCTCGGTTCCACCTCGGGCGGCGCCGCCGCGCGCCCCAGGTGCAGGATGGTCACGACGCCCTCGTCGTGCGCCACTACCCCCGCCATCATCGGCGGGGGGAGAAGGGCCTCCGCGGCAGGAGGCGGCTCACGGACCGCGTCGTCCGTCACTTCGATCAGCGTACCCACACGGTCCACCAGCAGTCCGACCAGGGCGTCGCTCGCGTCGTGCCGGACCAGGACCAGGTGACCCGGGCGCTGGGCGGCCACGTCCAGCAGTCGCAGCCCGAGGTCCAGGACCGGGATCACATCGCCGCGGACGCTCGTCACGCCCGCCACCTCCCGGCCCGGCAACGGCAGGCGAGAGATGGGGGGCGTCCGAACGATCTCCAGCACCTCGTCGACCCAGAGGCCGAAGCGAGCCTCACCGAGATCGACCGTGAGCAGCGCGCGTCCGGCGTCCCGTGGAGCGGCCGTCATCGGGTCTGTCCGGCCTGCAGGTCGCCCAGGATCTCCAGCAGCTCCCGGGGCTGCCACGGCTTGCAGAGGTAGGCGTCCGCGCCGGCCTCGTACGCCGCCGCGCGGTCCGGCTCGTCGCATTCCGTGGATACCACCACGACGGGAGAATCCGCGTCGAGCTCGGTCCGGAGCCGGCGGATGAATTCGATGCCGTCCAGCCGGGGCAGGTTCACGTCCACGATGTACAGGTCGACGTCGGGCTCGCGGCTGGCGACGTCGAGCCCCTCCACGCCGTCCTCCGCGAACAGGAGCGCGTCCGCGACCTCTTCCAGGACCATCCGGTAGAGGCTGCGCATCATGGGGCTGTCCTCGATCACGAGGACCTTACGCAGGTCGAGCACGGTCGCCTCCCGCACGGTTGATGCGCTGGAACAGGTCAGTGGGATCCAGCATCAGGATCACGCGCCCGCCCGGCAGCACGCTCGCTCCGGAGACGAACGGCGGGCGTCGTCCGAACTCCGGCACGGCCTTCACCACCAGGTCTCGCTGCTCCACCAGTCGGTCCGCGCTCAGGACGGCGCCCTGCCCGGCCCGCCGCAGCAGGACGCCGAACCCCCCGCGCGCGGCCGGCGGCCAGCCGAAGAGCCGGTGGGGATCGGCGAGGGGGAAGAGATCGTCGTCGGCCCGTACCACTTCGGCAGGGCCTACCCGCTCCACCCGGTCGACACGAAGTGTGCCCGCCACATCGGTTGCGGGCAGCGCCAGGAGCTCGCCCCCGGCCTCGAACACGAGGCTCGGAACGATGACCACGGTCAGGGGCAGCCGGAGTACGAACCGGGTACCCCCTTCGGCGGGGCGCTCGAGAGTGACATCGCCCCGGAGCTCACGGACGCTGCGCGCCACCACGTCGAGCCCAACCCCCCGCCCCGAGACGGTGCTCACCGCCGTGCGGGTGGAGAAGCCGGGCTCGAAGACGAGCTGTGCGAGCTCATCGTCGGACAGCCGCGCGGACGCGTCGATCAGCCCCGACTCGACCGCTCGCTCCCGTACCTCGTCCAGCGCCAGCCCCGTCCCGTCGTCCTCCACGGCGACGCGTACACGGTCGCCCTCCTGGGAGGC
This sequence comes from Gemmatimonadota bacterium, assembly GCA_046545735.1. Classification (GTDB taxonomy): domain Bacteria; phylum Gemmatimonadota; class Gemmatimonadetes; order Longimicrobiales; family RSA9; genus JAWVYT01. The sequence goes on from JBKGZE010000123.1 coordinate 1,847, forward strand.
CCGCACCCGGATGGTGCCGTGCCGCGGCTTTCCGGCCGCTTCCCGCTCCGCCGGCGTCCGGATCCCGTGATCGATCGCGTTGCGCACCAGGTGGAGAAGCGGCTCGGCCAGCGCGTCCGCCGTGCCCTTGTCCAGCTCCGTCCCCTCTCCCTCCACCACCAGGCGCCCCTCCTTGTCCTGCTGCCGCGCCAGACGACGGACCAGCCCGTGGAACCGCTTCAGCACCCGGCCGATCGGCACCAGTCGCAGCCCCATCACCGAATCCCGGAGCCGGTCGGTCCGTCGACGGAGCGCTTCCGCCCGGTCCCGGAGCTCGGGGTCCGTCAGCCGCTCCTCCAACGCCCGCGCCTCCCCCATGAGGTCACCCACCTCCGCCAGAAGCGTGTCCAGCTTCGGAAAGGGGACCCGCACCGAATCGCCCGTGGTGGGAGGGCGGACCGAGTCGTCGGCCTCGATGTCCATCGAGGCGGGTTCCGGTGCCGATTCCACCTCCTCGAGCCGGTGGCGCGCGGCGCTCAGGTTCGCGAACACCTCCTCCTGGCGCTCCTCGCCCGCCGCTTCCACGGCCGACCGCAACGTCTCCGCCCCCGTGAACAGCCGCTCCGACGTCGCTGCGGGCCAGCTCGCCTCCTCCCGCTTCAGCACGTTCTCCATGACGTGCACGAAGTCGCGGATCGCCGAAAGCCCGAGCATGCCCGCGTTCCCCTTCAGCGTATGGAGCGTACGCAGAAGATCGCTCCGGGTGCCGGGTTCGAGCGCCCCCTCACGCTCCAGCTCCAGCAGCCCGGCATCGACCCGGTCGATCTGGTCCCGCGCCTCTTCGCGGAACTCCTCGACCAGCGCGCTGAGGTCGAAGGATTCGTCCACGCTGTTCCTCTTCGGTACATGTGCCCACCGGCGCCCACGCGGGAACCGTTCCACCCATCCGGCTCCACGCCGCCCCGGTCCTCCGCCGAAGGCGTCAGACTTGCGTCCAGGCGCGGGTCTTGATCGAAGTGTTATCCATTCGACGGAATCGGCGGGCGGAGGTCAAGCGCCCCCGTTCGCCCCCACGGACACCGGCAGAGAGTGAGGAACGACATGACACAGGCAACCGCCAGCTACGCACTGGCTCGCACGCTGACCCTGTCCTTCGACGAAGCTGACGCCCGGGTGCGGGAGGAGCTGCAGAAGGAGGGCTTCGGGGTACTGTCGGAGATCGACGTCGCGGCCACGCTGAAGAAGAAGCTCGACGTCGACTTCCCCCGGTACGAGATCCTGGGCGCATGCAACCCGCCGTTGGCGCACCAGGCGCTTCAGCTCGAGCCGGATCTCGGGCTGCTGCTCCCCTGTAACGTGGTGGTCCGCGCGCTGGACGATGAGCGGACGGTGGTGGAGGCGCTCGACCCGGTCCGGCAACTGAGCGTGGCGGACAATCCGGAGCTGCCGAAGCTCGCCGAGGAAGTCCGGGCACGTATGGAGCGGGTCATCGCGGCGCTCTGACGCGCCGGATCGTGGACATCCCGGCCCGCCCCCCCGAACGTCGGACGGGGGGCGGGCCGTTCGTCGCAGCACAAAAAAAAGACGCCGCCGGGGGAAGCCCGGCGACGCCGTAGGGGTTCTGCCGCGATCTGACGCGATGCCGCGATCGGCACACGTCGGCCGGACAGCTACTGCGAGTTACCTATCGGCTAGGCGCCGATCAGGCGATCGCTTGCCCGTGTCAGGTCGCGGACAGTACTAGGACTAACAGACAAGGATCACCTCCTTTTCAGAATTCGACATCGGGCGTTGGCACCAGCGGGCTCGGGGCCCGCGGTCCATGGCAGCGCTTTCTGGATCGCTGCTTCCGGCCCAGCCGCCTTCCCGGCGACGGACTGAAGGTAACGGCGATATCGGTACGGCACAAGGAGTTCGCCGAAATCTCCGGAATCGCTGAAACTCGACCATCAGCCGTCGAATTCCACCCTCTCGAACCGCTCCCACCGCACCAGGATGAGGGTCCCGTCCGAACGCTCCACGTAGATGCCCCGGTTCCCGGCGTCCACATCGTTGGAGCCCGTCAGCTCGAAGCTCCGACCATCCCGCAGCGTGACCACCGCGGCATCCGAGCCTGCCCGCTCGATGCTCCGCACCGTGCCGAACTCCACGTCCAGCTCGACGCCGTCCACGAGCTCGCCGTCGAGGAGCTCCCAGCCGAACTCCTCGTCGTTGTCCCACCGGATCCACCCCGTATGCGTCTCGCCGCCGCGGGCGTACACGGTCCCGCGCAGCCGGCCAGCGCGGGAGAACATGCTCGAGTCGTGCTGCGACGGCGGGCGCTCGAACATCACGCGGTCGAACGCCTCCCACTCGATCCGCACCTCGCCCAGCGCCGGGTCCGCCACCATGATGTCACGGTTGCCGTGGTCGACGTCGTTCGAGCCGCGCAGCACCACGGCCTCGCCGCCAGCCAGGAGCACGCGCGACGCATCCGAGCCGAGCCGCTCGATCCCGCGGATCTGCGAGAACGGGATCTCCCGGTCGCGGCCCCGCTCATCGCCATCCAGCACGTCCGAACCGTACAGCTCGTCCATATCCCACACGATGTAGCCCGTGAACGCGGCCCCGTCGCGGGTCCGTAGAGTGCCGAACACACGCTGCCCCCAGCCGCTGGTGACAGGCGGCGCCGGGAAAAAATCGATCACGCGGATGTCCCGCCAATTCAGCTCCACCAGTCCGCCACGCCGGTCATCGACCAGGATGTCGTCCACCGACGCACCCAGGTCGCCGCCGCCCCGCAGCTCGACCTCCTCGCCGGACTTGAGCAGGAGGCGCGCGCCGCTGGAGCCCCGGACCTCCAGCGCGCTGATGTGGCCGAACCGGATCCCGGACTGGGCGCTGCGGCCGACCACCACCCGCGTGTCCGGCAGCGTGATACCGATCCCGAACACCTCGATCCGGTTCCGCGTCCGCTCGGGCTCCCAGCCGAGACGCTCCGCGTCCCGCCGGTTCCGCTCCGGGATCGGCTTGTCGGCGTGCAGCACGTCGTACCACCCCGCCTCGTTCCGGTCCCACCGGATGAAGCCCTCGTATACCGAGCCATCCGTCGTCTCCAGCCGGCCGTACAGCCGGCTCGGGTCGCTCTCCGACTCCTGTGCGGGTGCGCCTGTTCCCGCGCCGAGCAGCAGCAGGCAGAGCAGCGGTGCCTTCCAGTTCATGACTCTCCTCCGGTTCGCGCGACGAGCTCGTACCGGGGACTACGGCCGGGGGTGGTCGGGAGTTTCGATCCGGCGGAGCGCTCAGGGCGCGCCGGCGCCTCCGGCCAGGAGGTGCTCGACCCGCCAGGTGAACTCCTCCAGCACGACCCCGCTCGCGCCCCACTCCACCAGCCACGCATCCGCCAGCGCCGCGCGCCGCGCCCCCTTGACACCGCGCCCGTGCCCCCTAACTTACCAGTTAGTTTAACCATTTAGTTAAGATCATGGGCGAACCGGACACGGAAGAGCGGATCCTCGACGCGGCGCACGCGGTATTCCTGAAGCGGGGCACGGCGGGGGCGCGGATGCAGGAGGTGGCGGACGCGGCGGGAGTGAACAAGGCGCTGCTGCACTACTACTTCCGGAGCAAGGACCAGCTGGCGCAGGCGGTCTTCCGTCGGGCGCTGGGCGCGCTCCTGCCGGAGGCGATGGCGGTCCTGCGATCGGAGGTTCCGATCGAGGAGAAGGTGCAGCGGATCGTGGATCTCGAGGTGGAGGTGCTGCGGGGGAGCCCGTTCCTGCCCGGCTACCTGCTGGGGGAGATGACGCATCACCCGGAGCGGATCAGCGAGATCTTCGAGTCGGTGCTGGGCATGCAGCTGAGTCGCATGGGGGAGTCGGTGCGAGGGGCGCTGCGTGCCCAGCTGGACGCGGAGGCGGAGGCCGGCCGGATCCGGCGTCTGTCGCCGGAGGAGTTCATGATGAACCTCATCTCCCTGGTCATCTTCCCGTTCGCCGCGCAGCCGCTCCTGCGGCTGGTACTGGATGTGGACGAGCCCGGCTTCGACGCGCTGATGAAAGAGCGGAAGCGGCGGCTCCCGGACTTCTTCCTGAACGCTCTGCGACCATGATAACGGGCTATCTGCTCTCCGCCGTGCTGGCGGGGCTGGCGTTTCTCTCGCCGGGAGATCTTGCGTCCGATACCACGGACGGCGGGCCGCTCCGGCTGGACGAGGTGGTGGGCTCGGCGCTCGCGACGCACCCGGAGATAGCGGGCGCGCGGGCGGAGCTGGGCGCGGCGGCGGCGGAAGCGGGTCAGGTCCGGGCGGCGCGGTGGCCGACGGTAGCCGTGAGCGGGCTGGGCACGCGCTACCAGGAGCCCATGGTGGTGGCGCCGCTGCACGGTTTCGACCCGATGGCGCCGCCGGCGTTCGACGAGACGCTCTACCAGGGTCACGCGAGCGCGGAGTACACGCTCTATGACGGCGGGTCGCGTGGCGCGCGGATCCGTGGGGCGTCGTCGCGCGCGGAGGCGGCCGGGTCGGCGGTGCGCGCGGCCCGGCAGACGGTGGTGGCGGATGCGATCCGCGCGTACCTGGCCGCGCTCTCCGCGCGGGAGGTCCGCGCGGCCCACGAGCGCCAGGTGGACGCGCTCGACGCGGAGCGCGGTCGCACGTCGCTCATGCTGGAGCAGGGCAAGGCGCCGCGGGTGGCCGTGCTGCGCGCGCAGGCGGCGCTGGGTGAGGCGCGGGCCGTGCTCGAGGCCGCGGACGAGCGGCTCCGGCTCGCGCTGCGCCGCCTGGTCCGGATCTCCGGCCTCCCGGCGGACCGGGTGACGGCGGAGGGCCTGGTCCCGGTCGGGCCGGGGAGCGAGCCGCTGGAC
>JBKGZE010000124.1:0-6613 GCA_046545735.1 Gemmatimonadota bacterium
GCGTTGATCGTGGTGGCCGTACGCCGCTGGACCGTGCCGGAGGAAGAGGTCGTCGGCAGCTCGTGACCCCTAGTCGCCGGGTCGGGCCGCGGTCGGGTTCGCCGGGCGCGCCGCAGACGCCGCGGCCCTCGCGGTGACCCCGGAGCGCCGCTAGATTCCGCCCCGAGCGAACCCGTCCCGGGGACCGGGTCGCCCCGGTCGGCCGGGACGCGGGCGGTGCCACAGCGAGACACGCAGCGCGGTCGGAGCGCATGTATCCCCATCTTTTCACCATCGGTGATTTCACGGTCACGTCGTTCGGCGTGATGATGTTCCTCTCGTTCGTGGTGGGCGCCTGGGTGCTGGCCCGTCAGTTCGAGAAGCGAGGCATGGATCCGGAGGCCGCCTGGGACATGCTGATCTGGCTGGCCCTGGGCGGGATCGTGGGCGCCAAGCTGTACTACGTGGCGCTGCACCCGGCCGATCTCATGGCGGATCCGCTGCGCGCGCTCACGAATCGGGGCGGGCTGGTCTGGTACGGCGGCTTCATCGGCGGGGTCGCCGCGTTCTGGTGGCAGATCCAGAAGCGCAAGCTGCCGGTGGCGCAGACGTTCGATTCCGCGGCGCCGGCCCTCGCCATCGCCTACGCCATAGGGCGCACGGGCTGCTTTCTCGTGGGCGACGACTACGGGCGTCCCACCGACTCCTGGGTCGGGATCGCCTTCCCCGAGGGCTACCCGCCCACCACGGCCGGGTACTTCCGCTCGATCGGGTACGAGATCGCGGCCGACATCCCAGATACCGCCGTGCTGGCCGTCCACCCCACGCAGCTGTACGAGATCGGGCTGGCGCTCATCATGTTCGCCATCCTGTGGCGGCTCTCGGGCGGGCTGCGCCCCGGCCGGCTCTTCGCCATCTACCTGGTGATGTACGGCGTGGAGCGGTTCGTGGTCGAGTTCGTCCGTGCCAAGACCGACCATGTGATCCTGGGCCTCACGACATCTCAGCTGATGAGCATCGTACTGCTCGTCATCGCGGCGATCATCTGGCAGCGGACCGCCGGGGCGCCCAAGCCGGCTCCCGCCATGGAGGGTGCGGGGAAGGGCGGGCCGGACAGACCCGTGCCTCGCCGGTGAGCCGCGGGCAGAGCATCCTGCTGCTGCTCCTGCTCGGGGCGGGCGGGGGCGCGCTGGGTGCCCAGGAGCCGGACACGATCCCCGACCCCACACGCGCCCCGACGGACTCCGCTCCGCCCCTCGCGCAGGACACGACCCCCGCACCCCCCCCGGCCTACGTGCCACCCCGGGCCGCCTTCTCGCTCACGGTCGGGACCCTCGGCCTGGGCACGCTCCAGCGCCAGCCAGTGCTCTTCATGCGACGGGATCCGGCGGGCGACGTGCCCGCTTCCGCCACCCTCAGCCGGTCAGTCGAGGCGGACGGGGGCGCTCACCTCGCTGCGGCGGTCACCGCCAGCCTGTCCCGTGCCTGGGCGGTCCGGCTCGGCGCGGGCGTGGGCCGGGCCACGCTCCGGACCGGGTACAGCGGACAGGACTCGCTCTTCGTGCGGACCGCCCGCGCGGTATCGGACCGGGAGTCGGTTGCGCTTTCCATCCTCTCCCTCGAGGCCGCGCTCCGATTCCGAATCCCTTCGACCCGGCGGGCCCAGCCGTTCGTTGAGCTCGGCATCGCCTCCCTGGGGTGGGCTGTCGATGGCGCGCTGCCCGGAGGCGAGGGGTTGTCGGATGCGCGCCGTACGGCCGCGCTGGCCGCCGTGGGCGCCATCGTGCCCGTGACGGGTCCACTCGCCGCGCGGATCCAGGCGTCCACCCGCGTCTTCCGTACGCCCCTGGACCCGGCCGCCGAGGGCGCTGCCGGCCTCACGAGCTCCACCCTCACCGCTTCCTTCCTCGACCCGCCGGGCGACGGGTTCGCGGACACGGCCCGGGAGCTGATCCAGACCTCGCGCTTCGAGCTCGGCCTCACTCTCGAATGGGGAACCGTACCGGAGCCGCCGCCGGATCGATCCGGAACAGACGCGTCGCCGTCTTCTCCAGGCCGCTGATCCGATCCCTCACCGTCAGGGCCAGGCGGTAAAGCCCCGGATCCATGCCCCCGAGGTCCACAGACAAGGCGACCACCGCCGGCAGCTCGCGCGTCCCGTCCTCCCACCGTACCCGCACTGGCTCCGGCCGCTCCCCGAGCCCCAGGCGACGGCCGAGCCACCGCGCCGCTCGGCTCACGATGCCGCCCTTGTCTCCCCGCTCGACCCACCACTCCACCGCGTAGCGAGACCGGCCGTTCATGAGCGCCAGCGCCGACGCCTCCGCCCATACCAGCAGCCTCGCGCCCACCGGCACGACGAGGCGCCGATCGGGAGACACCCCGGGCCGGGAAGCCGGCACCGAGTCCCCGCCCACCGGGGCGACCAGCAGATCCGAGAGGCCCGGAGGCACCGGCGCGGGAATGTCGATCCGGTACTGGGACAGCGCGCCGATCCCCGCGCTGTCATCCGTCACCTCCAGGCGGTACACGTACGACCCGGGCCCCAGCCACAGCTCACCCCACACGGCCAACGCCGAGTCCGCCAGCGTGGAGGCCTGCGCCGTGGTCCTGCTCACTTCCCGGCCCAGGGTGTCCAGGACGACGAGCAGCCCCCGGGGGCGCGGCGGAACGCCCGCGTTCACCGCGTACGCCGTGTCCCGCTCCAGCACCCCCGCCACCAGCAGCCTGGCGCCGCTGTCGGCCGGGAACCGGGCGGCCTGCACCGGGAGGCTCCGCAGCCGCGTCAGCCGGATCGGCGCGTACGATGACCGTACCGTGTCCCGCTCCAGCTCCCCGCGAGCGCCGGGCTCCGGTGAGACCGGCAGGCCGCGAGTCAGAAGCGCCGCCGGCACCAGCGGCACCGCCAGCGGATCGAAGCTCTCCACCATCGACAGGTCGTCGTATAGACGCCACGTCGGCTGACGGATCCGCGCCCGGCTCAGGGGGCGGCCGTACCGGAGCAGGATCTCTTCCACGTCCGAACCCCAGCTCGTCCGCCCCTGCACCCCGGGCGCGTCCTTCAGAATCATCGCCCACGCGTGACGGGCGTAGTGGGCGGAGCGCCGCTCGTTGCCGCCATCCTGCAGGGATGGGTCGGAAAACGCCCAGAACCGGCCGTTGTAGGCCTCGCGAGCCTCGGGGTCGAGGTCCCGGTACACCCGCCGCTCGCGGGGCTCGAGAAGCACCTCCACGTCGTCCAGCCGCGAACGCTCCTCCGCCAGGACTCGCGACCGCACGCTGTCGAACACCGCCTCGGCGGCGGTGAACTCGCCCGCGTGGTGCAGCGAGAGGCCGAGGATGAGCAGACTGGGGACAGTCCGCTCCGCGGCCCACGCGTGGGTGCGGGCGGCGGCCAGCGCCTCTCGTGGCCGGCCGTCGTCGATCAGGTAGCGGACGAGCGGTCCGGCCACGCCCGGCTTCTCCGGCTCGAGGGCGAACCAGGCTCTGTGGGTGGCGACGGCCCGGGTGCGGGCCTCGGCGATGTCCTCGTGCTCCTCGGGGGGAGGAGGATCGGGGTCCCGGTCGTCATCGGTGAACCGGAAGCAGAAGCGGCCGATGATCTCGTGGCAGCGGTCGCCGCCGCCGCCCCAGGTCTCGGGTGCCCGCCTTCGGAGAAGGCGCTCATAGGTGTACGCGGCCTGACGGGCGTCGCGGCGCACCTGCGGCAGCGGGTCCTGCGGCGGCTGCCCGGGCAGCGCGACGGAAAGCGATAGGAGGACAACGACTTCGATCATGGCCGGCGGCGGGAATGGAACGGGGATTGCCTCATGCCATCAGTCATTAAACGCATGATCCCCTGGAAAGAGGACGTGAGGAGTCGTGACGCGCAAGGCTGGATCCATCGTAATCGATCGACTTCGCGACCGTATCCGACTCGGCCGCTACTTCGGCCGCTGGAGTCCAGGCGACCGGCTTCCGAGCGTGCGGGAGGTGGCGCTGCTGGAGGCGGTGGACCGGAAGACGGCGGCGGCGGCGTATCGACGTCTTCAGCGGGAGGGGCTGGTGCGGGTGGAGCCGCGTTCGGGAGTGTATCTCGAGGCCGCTGGGTCGGCGGACGGGCGCAACCCGCTGCGGCGCCTGCATCGCCAGTGGCTCGAGAGCGCCCTCACCTCGGCGGGCGAGCTGGGCCTCGACGCGGACACTGTGAACCGGATGTTCCAGGGGGTGGCCGCCGTCGAGAAGCGTCGCATCCCCGTCGTGGACCCGGATCCGGACCACGCGGCGCTGATCGCCCACGAGCTCAGGGAGCGGACGGGGCTCGACTGCGCGGCGGCGCGACCGGAAGAGCTACCGGCCCGGGTCGGGCCGCTGCACGACCCGCCGTTCGTCATCGCCACGCCCGCGGCCTTGAACGCGCTGGGGCCGCTCCTCCAGCGAGTGCCGGTGGTCATCCTGACGCTGGACGGGAGTCTGTTCGACCGGGTCTGCGAAGGTGCGCAGGACGGGGAGGTGATGGTGATCGTGGGCAGCCGGTCGCTCGAGCAGGAGCTGGCCAGGGCGTTCGAGCGGGGGCTGGGGAACCCGGGGGCGCGCGTCACCGTGCGGCGCCTGGCGTCGGCTGCCGAGCTCGAGGACATCCAGCGGGACGGGCGCCGCCTGGTGGTCTGGCCGGGGACGCCCGACTGGGTCCGACAGCGGCTGGGCGAGGAGGCGCGGGAGCTTCCTCGGCTGGTCTCCGACGGCACGCTGGCGGAGATCCGCTGTCACGTGGCGCGTGCGGCGCTACAGCACGTCAGTACGTCCAGCGCCGCCGCCAGGAGATGACCCACTGCCTGACGGTCTCCAGGTCCAGGAGCGAGCGCCGGCTCCCGGCCACCAGCCGATCGAGGCGCTGGATGGGTTCGTAGGCCCCGCGAACCACGCCGAGCGAGCCGGCGTACCACTCGAGCCCGATGGCCCAGAGATCGGCCTGCGACTCCGCTTCCGGGGCCAGCACCGGCCAGTCCGTCTCGAGGAACAGGTCGCTGGAGACCTCCACGCCGGCGGTGATGTACGTGGCTCCGCTGGGTAGCACGTCCACGAGGAAGTAGTCGAAGAAGCCAACCTCTTCCGCCACATCCGCGAAGAACGCCTCGGCCAGGCCGGTGTAGGCCAGGCCCTGCAGGCCGGCCCCCTGCACGCCGCCCGCCCCGGTCACCTGCGCGAGGTCGGCGCTGCTTCGGCCGAACAGCAGGAAGCTGAGGATCTCGGAGTCCGGAATGTCGGCCCCGCCGGCCGTCGACAGACCGATGGACGGGTCGTCGAGCGTGCCACCCACCTGCACCCGCACATCGACGTTGCCGCCCCCCTGGACCCGCACCACCCGGGAGGCCACGATGTCCAGCCGGGGGTTGGGCTCGGGCGAGCCGAAGAAGCGGATCTCGGCGGACACGATCTGGAAGCGCCGGTTCAGAAGGTTCCCGGCCTCCAGCTCGAACGTCCCACCTTCGCCCGCGAGCGTGCCCTGGATCGTCACAGCTTCACCGCTCCTGTTGATCTCGAGCGTGCCGGCGAGCCGCGCCCGCGCCTCCTCCGTCACGAACCAGAGGTCGTCGCCGGCAGTGAAGGTGAGTTCCTGTACCCGGAGCCCTGCGCCGCCCGGCTCCGGCTCCATGTCCGCGCCCGGGGCGCCCAGCTCGAGCTCCCGGGTCCCCGTGAGCCCCGCGCTGAGCTCCGGCTGCTGGAAGGGCGCGAGCGATACGGCGCCGTCCGCCGCCCGGATGGACCCGGTGACCACCGGCTCCTGGAGGCTGCCTTCCATCCGGACCGTGCCCCAGAAGCCGGCCGCGGACTCGTCCTCCACCTCCTGGACACGGAAGGCGTCCAGCTCGGCCGTGAGGTCGAGGGTGGGGTTGGTGAGATCCTGGAACGCCAGCGTCCCCTGGACCACCGCCGTCCCCTCGCTCTCCACGGTCAGCCGACGCAACCGGGCCTCCCGGCCCGTCAGGACCACGGCGCCCTGGATGCCCTCGAACCGGCGGTCCAGCAGGGGAATGGTCACCGCGCCGCCCACCAGCTCGGCCGATCCGCTGAGGCGTGGGTCGTCCGGCGACCCGCCCACGCGGAGCACGGCCTGGAGCTCTCCCTCCAGCTCCTCCGCGACCGCCAGCCCGGGGTCGAGGGTGGCGAGGGGGAAGGTCTCGGTTCGGATCTCCAGGTCGATGGGGTCCTGATCGACCAGGCTCAGAATCGGAGCGCCGGCGAGCTGGAGGCGAGCGGGAAGGGTACCGTCGATCTCCACGCGCGCGGAATCGCCCAGGAGTCCCGTCCCTTCGACGACCAGATCGGTCCGGCCGTAGCGGACCAGCGCTTCCAGCGATTGGATCGCCACCCCCTGGAACGATCCGTCGGTCAGCGACACGCGCACGTCCAGCTCCGGCGTGGCCGCGGGTCCAGCGATGGCTCCGCCCAGGCTCAGCTCCCCGGTGAGCGGGATGTCTCGCCCCACGAGCCGCAGCACGTCACCGACGGGCAGACGCGCGACGTCGAAGGAGAGGTCGAGGTCGTCCATGGGCGCGACGGTCCCCGCCACCCGGATCCGGCCGTCCCCGTCCGTCTGCACGAGATCCAGATCCCGGATCCGCACAGCGTCACCGGCGGTCCAGGCGATCTC
>JBKGZE010000125.1:0-6593 GCA_046545735.1 Gemmatimonadota bacterium
GGATGGCTGCCGGTGGTGCGTAGCGGGGACTGCTGCGGGTGAGCGGGATTTTTTTTTGCCCGCGAGCATCAACGGCTATTGTTACAGAGGTCGCGCTGGAACCGGAATGAGGACATGCGATACGCGCTGATCAGCGACATCCACGGGAACCTGCCGGCGCTGGAGGCGGTGCTGGCGGACATCGACGGCCGCGCGGACCTGGGGGGCGTGTACCACCTGGGCGACCTGGTGGGGTACGCGCCCTGGCCGGACGAGGTGGTGGCGGTGCTCCGTGAGCGGGCGATCCCCGGCGTCGCGGGGAACTACGACTCGACGACGGCCACGGATTACGAGCACTGCGGCTGCAAGTACGAGGATCCGCGGCAGGAGGAGCTGAGCCACGAGAGCTACGAGTGGACCCGGGCGAAGGTGTCGCCGGAGACGAAGCGGTGGCTCGGCAGCCTGCCGTTCCGGATCGATGTCCGGCCGCTGGGCGGCCACACCGCGGGGCCTCGACTGATCCTGGTCCACGGCAACCCGGTCCTCAACACGGTCTACTGGACCGAGGACCGTTCGGACAGGTTCTGCCTCCAGATGGCGGAGCAGCTGGGCGCGAAGGCGGGCGACGTCATCGCGTTCGGCCACACGCACAAGCCGTGGCACCGGACCGTGGGCGGGCTCCACTTCGTGAACACGGGCTCCGTGGGGCGGCCGAAGGACGGCGACTGGCGCGCCGGGTACGTGGTGGTGGAGATGGACGGGGAGGAGGTGGCGGTCGACTTCATCCGGGTCGCCTACGACCTGAACCGGGCGTTGGCAGCGATTCGGGAGAGCGACCTGCCGGACGACTTCGCCGAGTACCTGGAGACGGGCGGGATGCCGAAGACGCACGCAGCGGACGCCGGCTGACGGCGCCCGCGAGCGGCGCACGGACGTACCCGCAGACCGCCACGCTGTCGTTTACCGCGGCGTCGAACAGCTTCGAGCGGCGATAGGGCAGGACGGGCGGCCCGAAGAAGGAGACTGGCGGTCAGGCCAGGGAAGATGCACAATGTGTCCCGACCGGGGCATCCCGCGAGGCTTTCCCCGGATGTCCCGCGAGCCCCCGCACCAGCAGCACGGGCGCGCCTGAGTCTCCCTTGCCGGGAACCCGGGCCGGCGCCGCGCGGTTCGACCCCGGGCTGGTCTCTACGAAGAGGGGAACCATGGTATTTCCGGAGCTCTCCGCACTCGCCGACATCGCGCTCTTCTTGTTGCGGCTCATGATCGCGGCGATCTTCGGCACGAGCGGCTGGTCCCACGTGAGTCAGCCGAAGGAGCGTGCCGACAGCATCGGCATGTCGCCAGCGGTGACGTTCGTGCTCGGGGTCGTGGAGGTTGGGGCCTCGGCGGCGCTGGTGCTCGGGATCTTCCCCCAGGTCGCGGCCCTCCTGCTGATCGGCGTCATGCTCGGGGCGATCCAGAAGAAGGTCTTCGTGTGGAAGACGGGCTTCTGGGGGGAGGAGGGGCAGGGCTGGTACTACGACCTCCTGTACCTCGTCTGCAACCTGGTGATCCTGACCACCGGCGGCGGGTCCATCGCCCTCACCTGAGCCGATCGTGGAACGATCGAAGGAGGGAACCGGTGCGATGACCGGCCTGAGCCTACCGATTGCCGACTACGCCCTGCTTTCCGACTGCCACCGCGCCGCGCTGGTGTCCCGCTCCGGCTCCGTGGACTGGCTGTGCGCGCCGCGCTTCGACTCGCCGGCGGTCTTCGGGCGCCTGCTGGATCGGGAGGCTGGCCACTGGAGCATCGAGCCGGCGGGAGCGCACGACTCCGAGCGCGAGTACGCCGACGGCTCGCTGGTTCTGCGTACCACCTTCCAGGCCGACAGGGGGGAGGCCACGTTGACCGACGCCCTGGCCACCGGCCCGAACGAGCGGGGCCATGACCTGGGGCGGGAGGCGCCGGCGGCCCTCCTCCGTCGCGTGGAGTGCACCCGGGGCCGGATCCGGCTGGCCTTTCACTTCGGGCCCCGCCCCGAGTACGGCCTCGTGCACCCGGTCCTGGAGCCGTGTGAGGGAGGCCTGCGCTCCCGGGGCGGCCCGCTCTCCCTGGTCCTCTCGTCCCCCGTCGAGCTCGAGGTGGACGGATCTGACGCTCGTTGCGCGCTCGAGTTGGGCGAGGGGGACGTGCTGCGTTTCGCGTTGCACTTCCGGCCGGCCTGGTCGCGACCGCCCACGATCTGGAGTGCGGATGAGATCCAGGACCGGATCGAGGAGTCGGAGGCGGCCTGGAAGAGCTGGGCGGAGATGCACCAGGCGTATCAGGGGCCGTGGGCGGAGCTCGTGCACCACAGCGGCCGGGTCCTGCAAGGGCTGACGTACTGCCCGACCGGCGCCATCGTCGCCGCGCCCACCACCTCGCTCCCGGAGGCGGTCGGCGGCGACCGGAACTGGGACTACCGTTTCGCCTGGATCCGCGACGCCAGCCTGACGCTGGAAGCGCTCTGGGTGGCGGCCTGCCCGGACGAAGCGCACCACTTCTTCAACTTCCTCTCGGGCGCCAGCCTCGGTCGGGTCCGGCGGGGCGACCCGCCGCAGATCATGTTCGGGATCGGCGGCGAGCACGAGCTCCCCGAGCGGCGGCTCGACCGCCTGGCCGGCTGGCGAGACAGCCGCCCCGTGCGGGTGGGCAACGGCGCCCTCGACCAGACGCAGCTCGACGTGTACGGCGAGATCTTCGGCGCGTGGGTCCGGCTGCGGGACCAGGTGGAGCCGGACCCGACGCTCGTGGAGTTCCTGCGCTCCCTGGCGGACCAGGCGGCCGGGCGCTGGGAGGAGGACGACTACGGCATCTGGGAGATCCGCGGCGAGCGGCGCCCGTACCTCCACTCGAAGCTCATGTGCTGGGTCGCCCTCGATCGGGCCCTCGCCATGGCGGATGTCCTGGAGCCGGGGGCCGCGCGACTCGAGCGCTGGACCGGCGCCCGCCAGGCCATACGCGACACCATCGAGGAGCGCGGATGGAGCGACGCGCTGGCATCGTTCCGGCAGGCTCTGGACGAGGACGAGCTGGACGCCGCGTCGCTCATGATCCCGATCGTGGGATTCCTTCCCCCCGACGACGACCGGGTGGTCTCGACGATCCGGGCCGTGGAAGAGAAGCTGACGGACGGGCACGGACTGGTGTTCCGGTACCGGAGCGACGATGGCCTCGCTCCGGGCGAGGGGACGTTCCTGTTGTGCACCTTCTGGCTCGCCCACGCCCTGGCCCTCGCGGGGGAGACCGAGCGGGCGCGGGACGTGTTCGAGCGGGCCGTCGCCTTCGTGAACGACGTCGGACTCCTGGCGGAGGAGGTGGAGCCCGGGAGCGGCGAGCTGCTCGGCAATTTCCCGCAGGCGTTCAGTCACGTGGGGCTGGTGACAGCGGCGTGGGCGATCCACCAGGCGGAGCGGGGTGAGGCCGTCGTCATCGGCACGGACGGAGGTGGAGCCGGCTAGGGTGCTGCTTGGCACGCATATTCCATAGGTCGGCGGCACACCGGCGCCGTCCCGGTCGGACAGGCCCACTCAATCCATCCAGACGAAATGAACGAAGTCTTCACAGCCGCCTCGCATCACGACGTCCTCGTGCTCGTGATCCAGATCGCCGTGCTCCTGCTCGCGGCACGGGCGCTGGGCGAGCTGGCGCAGCGGCTGGGGCATCCGGCGGTGATCGGCGAGCTGCTGGCGGGGATCATCCTGGGCCCGTCGCTGCTGGCGGGCACGCTGCCGTTCGTGAACGAATGGATCATACCCCAGACGCAGGTCCAGGGGTACCTGCTGGAAGTCGTCTCCATGATCGGTGTGATGTTCCTGCTGGTGATCACGGGACTGGAGACGGACCTGGCGCTGATCCGGCGCCACGCGCGGACGGCGCTGAGCGTCTCGTGGGGCGGGATCCTGGTCACCTTCTCGACGGGCTTCCTGCTCGGCTGGTATCTGCCGGACTTTCTGCTGGTGGATGCCGGCGAGCGACTGGTCTTCTCGCTGTTCGTGGCGACGGCCATGTCCATCTCGGCGATCCCGGTGATCGCGAAGGTCCTGATGGACATGAACCTGATCCGCCGCGACATCGGGCAGACCATTCTGGCGGCAGGGATGAGCGATGACACCATCGGGTGGATCCTGCTGGGTGTCGTCGCGGGGCTGGCCCGGACGGGGGAGGTCAACGCCCTGGAGGTGGGGCGGACGGTCGGGAGCGTCCTCCTCTTCCTGGTGCTCGCCTTCACGGCGGGCCGCTGGTTCGTCCGCCGGTCGCTGAACTACGTCCAGGACGAGGTGCGCAGCGAGTTCCGACTGCTCTCGCTGGTGGTCGTCGTGACCTTCGCCGGCGGCGCCATCACCCAGGCGCTGGATCTGGAGCCGGTCCTCGGCGCGTTCGTCGTCGGCATCCTGTTCGGCCAGATGCACCGCTTGCCCGAGTCGGTGCATCGCGCGCTGGAGGGGGTGGCGCTGGGCATCTTCGCTCCGATCTTCTTCGCCGTGGCGGGGCTGAAGGTGGACCTCCGGGCGCTCCTCGACCCGACGCTCGCGGCGATCGCGCTGCTGGTCATCGCGATCGCCGTGCTGGGCAAGGTGGCCGGCACGTACGCCGGCGCCCGGCTCGTGGGCGGCAAGGACCACTGGACGGCCCTGAGCTACGGGTCCGGCCTCAACGCACGGGGCGCGCTGGAGATCATCATCGCCACGGTGGGCCTCCAGATCGGGATCCTGACCCAGGCGATGTTCTCGGTCATCGTGGTCATGGCCATGGCGACTTCGATCATGGCACCGTTCGCGCTGAGATTCGTGCTGAAGCGCGTGGTGCCCGGGGAGGAGGAGAAGGAGCGGCTGAAGCGAGAAGAGGTGGCGGCGGGAACGCTGGTGGACGCCATCGACCGTGTCCTGCTCCCGGTCCGGATGCGGACCATCTATAAAGGCTCGATCCAGACAGTCGAGTCCCGGATACTGAAGCTGCTGGAGCGCGACCGTACCCTGTCCATCACGCTGCTCACCGTAGTCCCGTCCGAGCACCGCCAGGAGGCTCGCGCCTGTCTGAACGAGGTGACGGCGATGTTCGGTCACTGGGAGGTGGCCGCCAAGGTGGTGGACGGGAAGCGGCCAACGGACGCCATCCTGGACGAGGCGGACAAGGATTACGACCTCCTCGTCCTGGGGGCGCCCGAGAACGTGACCGATGGTGACGCGGTCTTCACCAGTCTCATCGACTCGGTGGTCCGCATGGCACCATGCCCGACCATGGTCGTACGGGGCGGCGAGATCACGGAGGATTGGCACCCGCGCAGCATCCTGGTGCCCACGAACGGATCCCTGGCCGCCCGACGGGCCGCCGAGATCGCATTCGTCATGGCCGCCGGTCAGGAGGATGCGGAGGTGGAGGTCCTCACCGTCACCTCCGAGGACAGGGGCATCCAGCACGGCGACCCGACGGCCCGGCTGCGTGACCGGCGCCTTTCCGTGTCGCACCAGGTGGTCCATGGGCTCCAGAAGCTGGGCGAGTCCCTCGGCGCCCGGACGATCGGCACGGTGGAGGAGGGCGACGACCCGGTCGCCGTGATCCTCCGCGAGGTGGACAACCGGGGCCATGATCTGCTCGTGATCGGCACCGGCGTCCGCCCCGGCTCCGAGCGCCTCCACATCGGACCGCGGGTGGAGCGGATCCTGATCCAGGCGTCCTGCCCGGTCGTGATTCTCAACAGCGCCCGGTAGGCGCCCGCCCGCTACCGCCTGGCAGGCGATCGCCCGCTACCGCCTGGCAGGCGATCGCCCGCTATCGCCCGGCAGGCGGCCGCCCGCCACCGCCCGGCAGGCGACCGCCCGCCACCGCCCGGCAGGCGGCCGCCCGTTCTTCTGAGTTGGCCCGGCCCGCTGGGGCCGTTCCGCGGCGCTACCGCGGCAGATCCTCGATGAGCTCGTCCATGCGATCCAGCAGCTGCTGGGCCTCCGGGTCGATCTCGATCATCCGCGCCCGGCTGGCCGCCTCGAACTCATCCGCCGCCTGCCGGATCCCCGGCCGCTCCATCACCGACGCCTGGAGCGCCTGCATCTCCTGCTGGATCGCCTGGCCCTCCATCATGAGCGTCTGCAGCCGCTCCTGGTCGCCCGATTCCTGGGCCGATGCCATCTCGGCCTGGAGCGACTCCATCCGGTCCACGGCATCGCTGTCCTCTTCACGCATGGCCGCTTCGATCCGGTCCTGGAGCGACGTTAGCTGCGTCGCCAGCTCCTCGTCCTGAAGCGCCTGCTGCTGGATCGGCTGGAGCTGCTGCTGGATCTGCTGGAGCTCCTGCATCGTCGCCATCGACTCCTGGTCCATGCCCTGCTCGGGCATGACCGGCTGCTCCTGGCCGTCGGTCTCCAGCGCCTCGCCGTCGCCGTCCCCGTTGCAGGCGGACGCCCCCACCAGGAGCGCCATGGCCAGCATACCGAAAAACCTCGTCCTCGCCATCAGTCCATCGCTTGTAAAAGGATCACCCTGACGCCCCGGCCGCTCGCGACCCGGCGACGTTCCCCTGACCCAGACACCAGAGACGCCCGGAAGGTCCCTCGTCATGCCGCGCCACGCTCCGCGGGAACGTGCCTCCGGC
>JBKGZE010000126.1:0-6589 GCA_046545735.1 Gemmatimonadota bacterium
CGATCAGCTCGGTCGCCGCCAGGTGGGACCGCAGCCGGTCCGGGAGCCCGGTCGGGCGGCCGCCACCCCGCCGCCCGCCCACCTCAGGCCAGCCCCGGCGGCAGGGGTCGGTGCGCGAGCTCGGCCAGGACGCGGGCCCCGCGGTCGGGGCGGTCGGTGATCAGGCCGTCGACGCCCCAATCGAGGAGCCGCCGCATGTCGGCCTCCCCGTTCACGGTCCAGACGTGCACGGGCACACCCCTGCGGGCGGCGTCCCGGACGAAACGCCGGGTGACGATCCGGGTGCCTTCGCCCGGGCCGGCATCCCACGGGTGGCGCTCGGGGACCTGGAAAACGTCGGCGGTGCGGGGCCACAGCCGGGCCAGGTGGAGCCGGTGCAGCACGACGAAAGCGCGAACGGTCCGGCTCGATGCGCTGGTCGCCCCCTCGTAGTCGGCGAAATGGGCCTGGTCCCGGTGCTCCATCCCCGCCACCACCACCCGGTCCGCCGCGCCGTGCTTCCGGATCACCGCCTCGAGGGGCTCCTGGACGGTGCCGATCTTGATCTCCACCGTGAACCGGGTGCGGGGGAACGCCGAGAGGACCTCGTCGAAGGTGGGGACCACGACGCCGCGGCCGCGGAAGGGGTGCTGGCCGGCGTCGTCGCGGAACCCGTGGCCGGCATCGAGGCAGCGCAGCTCCGCGAGCGTCATCGCCGCCACCGGCCCTGTCCCGTCGGTGGTGCGGTCGACGGTCGCGTCGTGGATCACCACGCACTCGCCGTCGGCGGTGGCCCGGACATCCAGCTCGATCATGTCCACGGCCCACTCCTCGACCGCGGCGCGAAAGGACGGCATCGTGTTCTCGGGCGCGAGCCCCGCCGCCCCCCGGTGCCCGATCAGGAGCGGACCGCCCCGGAGCACCGGGTGGCGGGGCCGCACGCTCACGGACGATCGGGGTCCCGCGCGGGCTCCCCCTCCTCTTCCAGCCGCTCGTACTCCTCCACGTCGATGTCGTGCTGGCGGTAGAGGACCAGATCGATCAGCCGCACCGTCACGTCGCGCTCCATGCGGCTCTCCTCCTCCGCGCTCTCCTGGAGCTGGATGCAGCGGGCGGCCAGGAAGGCCAGGATGTCCTCCACCACCTCCGGGCGCGGACTCGCGGGCGCCAGCGAATCCGGCATCACCTCGTCCAGCAGCAGCCCCTCGACGAACGCCAGGAAGCCGGGAAACGTGAGCTCCACCAGCCCGCTGTCCGCGAGCCCTTCCTCCTCCGTCACCTGCTCCCACGAGAGCTCGTTCCAGTACAGCTCCTCCGCTTCCTCCAGCAGGAACCGGCGACGCTCCGCCGTCAGGTCGCCGCGTCCCTCCGGCGGCGTGAGCGGCCGTTGGATCAGGGCCGACAGGCGCCTGCGCCGCCGGGCCAGGAGAACCTGCCCTCGCTCCAGGGCCTCTCGTGGGGGCTGTTCCATGCGGTCCATTCGGGGTACGGGTCCTTTCCGGAAGGATACGACGCGGCCCGGCTGGTGGCAAAACCGGCGGGCGCGCCGGCCGCGGCTCGCGTCGTCCGCCCCGCCGCGGGCTCGCCGCTCGCGCGCGACCGCCTCAGGTCCAGCCGTCGCGGAGCACCCGGCGGGCGTTGCCGCCGAGGAACTTGTCCACCTGCGACGCCGTGAACCCGGCCCGCTCGAGCCCGCGCCGGAGCACCGGCCAGCCGGTCGGGTCCCGGAGGTCGTCCGGCGGCGTGGTCATGCCGTCGAAGTCCGAGCCGAACGCCACCGCGTCCTCGCCCGCCAGGTCGTGGAGCTCGCGGGCGTGCCGCACCACGTGGGCCGAGCTGTCCTCGGCCTCGGGGCCCGCGAGCCAGTGATTGTAGAAGATGATCCCGATCACGCCCCCGGTGGCGGCGATCGCCCGGGCGTCCTCCCGGCTCGCGTTCAGCGGGTGGTCCCGCAGCGTGGCCATCCCCGTGTGTGTCATGACCAGGGGCCGGGCTCGCGGGTTCGGCACCCCGTACGCCTCCCGCCTCGCCCGGGGGGTGCAGTGCGTGAGGTCCACCAGTACGCCGACCTCGAGCATCTCCTCCACCACCGCGTGGCCCAGCGGCGTGAGCCCCGCCTCCGGGTTCCCCTGATATCGGAAGCAGCCGCACCGGCGCAGGAAGAAGTCGGCAGGGACGGCGTTCACCGGCGGCGCGACCCCGTTCGGGTAGAAATGGGCCAGCGTGATGGAGCAGACGCCCCGCCTCTGGAAGGCGCGCACGTTGGCCAGGTCGCCGGCGAGAACGTGGGCCCCTTCGAACGTGTGCAGGAGCGCGAGCCGGCCGGACGCCTCCGCCGCCTCAAGCTCGGCGTACGACCGTGGGATCGCGATGGCATCCTCGCCCAGCTCCCGGTTCGAGCGCGCGACCTCCGCCTCCACGTGGTCCAGCATCCGGTGCGCGATCCGCGACGGGTCGTCCTCCCGGAGCGCCTCGCGGAGCCGCGGCATGTACAGACCGAACAGGTGGAACAGCCAGCAGTCGGAGAGCAGGCGGCGCTCCGGTACGTACATCGACGAGAGCACCGCGCTCACACCGCCCGCGCGCAACGCCGGGTAGGTGGTCCGGAGAACGAGCGGGGCGAAGCCCTTCCGGGCGCGCCGGGCGCGCGTGAGCTTTCGATCCCCCAGGTACGTCTTCATCGACGGGTGCGCGTGCAGGTCGATCACCCGCCCGTCCTCGCTCATCGACACCCCGTTCCTCATCGTTCGGAACCGCCCGCCTGCTGACAGCTCGGCGCGCCGACGCGCGGATTCACAATCCGTTCCGCCGGCCGGTGCGGCACCGATCGTGCACCTCCTGCGAGCGTTCCGTCAGGAGGTCGGAAGCAGGTGAACGACGTCGGTGGCAGGAGGGGAACGGGCGCTGGCGCCCCGGTGCCGGGCGACGTGCCGGAGCGAGTCGTCATCCTCAGCGACCTCCACATCGGCGCCGGCCGACAGGCGGACGGCCGCACGGACCCGCTCGAGCACTTCCACCACGACCGGGAGCTGGAGGCCCTCCTCGACCGCGTGGGCGGTCAGGCCGCCCGGCGCGCCCGGCGTGCCGAGCTGATCCTGAACGGGGACGTCTTCGACTTCGTTCGGGTCTTCCGTCTCCCCGCCTCGCCGGCCGAGGTGCGCGAGTGGCGCTCGCTGCTCGCCGCGGCGAACGTCCCCATCCCGGTCGACACCCTGCGCGCTGCCGCCGCGGGCCGGTTCTCCCCGATCCAGCGCCGGTACGGCTACGACTGCTCGGAGCCGGCGTCGATCTGGCGGCTCTGGCTCATGGCCCGCGGACACCCGCGGGTCCTCGCCGGGCTCGCCCGCTGGTGCGCCGCGGGCCACAGCCTGGTCGTCATCCGGGGCAACCACGACAACGAGTGGGCGTGGCCGGGCGTGCAGCGGGCCTTCCGGATCCTGCTGGCCCGCGGCGGGTGTCTCGCCATCGGCCCGGATCAGCTCCGCTTCCGGCTTCACGCCTACCGTCGTGGGAACCTCTGGGTCGAGCACGGCCACTTCATCCGCTGGTCCACCCGGCCGCCGGGCGTCTTCGCCGCCGGGAAGCCCCGGCGCCTGATCATGCCCCTGGGCTCGGTGATCAACCGGTTCGTCCTCAACCCGCTGGAGCGGCTGCTCGACCGCGCCCCCGGCGTTCCCTCTTCACTCCACCTGAAGCGCCTGGCGAAGCACCAGCCGTGGCGGCTGTGGCTCGGCGTCTCCCGCAGCGCGCTCCGCTCCCTCCCGGCCCTGGCCGGCGCGACCCGCCGCGTCTGGCACCACCACGCCCGCGGCTTCTGGCCCTCCTATGCCGGAGGCGGACTCGGGGCCGCCGTGCTGGCCCTGCCCCTCCTCTCCCACGACCTCGCCGCTTCGCTCGCCCTCGATTCCGGCTACAGGCGCGTGGGCGCCGCCGCCGTCGCACTCACCGCGCCCTCGCTCGGGGCCGTCCTGGGCGAGATCCTCTCCGCCGCCCGGGACACAACCCGGGTGCAGGCCCGCGGCTACGCCCTCCAGCGCGCCGGCGCCCGCGCCGGTCGGCCCGACGCCAGCGAGAGGATCGTCGTACTCGGCCACACCCACGCCCCCGACCTCCATCGCTGGAAGCTGGACGGTGGCCACGTGGTCTACGCCAACCCCGGCGCCTGGATGGAAGACCCGGGCGGCCAGGCCGCCCCGCGCTTCTTCTGGTGCGCGCTGCGCGACGGCGTATACTCCCGCCCGCGCCTCCTCGAGATCCGTGCCGGCGGCGTGCGCGCGCGTTCCACCCTCTGACGTCGCGCAGGACACCCGGCCCGGCCCAACGAACCCGGCGCAGTGCGCGTCCTGATTTGACAGGACGCCCCGCGTGGGCAAAACTGGCCCATACCCTACAATTCCAGAGGAGCCGACGCCGCCATGAAGTCAGTCAGTACGCTCACGTCACGCCGCGCCCTGCGCGCGGGTGTTGCAGCCATCGGCGCGCTCGCGGCCGCGAGCGCCCCCCTGCACGCGCAGGAAGGCCAGGGTGCCTCGGCCATCGAGGTGACCGGGTACCTGACGCCGCCGCCCGAGATCGAGGAAGCGCTGACCGCGCCCTGGCACACCAACGTGAACCTGAACGACGCCGACCCGACGGGGCGCTTCTTCGTCCTCGTGCAGGACGGGCAGCGCATGCCTCCCATCGAGCGGTACGCGGCGCCGTACCACAACCTTGGCGGTCTGCAGGTGGACCCACGGGCCAACCGGAACCGCCGGTTCACGCTGGGCGCGGCGTCCACGCTGCGGCTGCGGTCGTGGCAGGACGGGCGGGACATCGACATCCGGGTCCCCGACGGTGCCCGGGTGAGCAACGCGACCTTCTCGCCGGACGGCTCGCGTCTGGCATTCTTCGCCCATTTCGACGACGCGACGCACATCTACACGGCGGACCCGGCCAGCGGGCGGGCGCGGCGGCTGACCCGGACGCCGGTCCTGGCCACGCTGGTGACGGACTTCGAGTGGTCGGGCGACAACCGGTACATCTTCACGGTCCTGGTGCCGGAGGACCGGGGCCGGGAGCCGGCGCCGCCGGCGGTGGCCACCACGCCGAGCATCTGGATCGCGGAGGCGGAGGAGGAGAGGCCCACGCGCACGTATCCGAGCCTGCTGGAGACGCCGTACGAGTTCGAGCTGCTCGAGCACCACACGGTCGGGCAGCTGGCGCGGATCCAGGTGGACAACCGGCGGGTGACCACGATCGGCGAGCCGGCCATGATCCGGAGCATCGACCCGTCGCCGTCGGCCGAGCACGTGATCGTCACCACGGTCACCGAGTACTCCGACATCGTCCCGGTCTCCGCCTTCGGCACCACCGAGCGGATCCTGGACGTGGAGGGGAACGCGCTGGTGACGCTGGCGGTGAACGAGCCGCGGGACGGCCGGGACCGGGACGAGGACGAGGACCGGAAGCGCTTCGTGCAGTGGCGCCCCGACGGTCAGGGGCTGAGCTACGTGGAGCGCCCGCAGCGGGACACGGCCGAAGCCGACGCGGAGGAGGGCGAGGAAGAGAAGCCGTCGCGGAACAGCAGGAACGATCGCGTGCTGCAGTGGCTCCCGCCGTTCGAGGAGGGCACGGCCACCCTGGTCCACGAGGTGGACGGGCGCGCGTCGGGCGTGGCCTACACGGACGACGCGGGCATGGTCTTCGTCACCAAGCGTTCCGGCGGCAAGGAGACCGTGTACGCGGCGCCGGTGGGCGTGGACACCACGTACACCATCTACAGCCACGAGACCGACGACTTCTACGACGACCCGGGCAGCCTGCAGACCCGCCGGGGCTCGCGCGGAGAACGGGTGGTCCGGACGTCGGCCGACGGCCACTACGTCTACCTGGGGGGCACGGAGTATTCCGAGGAGCCGCTGGAGAACGCGCCCCGGCCGTTCGTGGACCGGGTGACCATCGAGACGGGTGAGACGGGCCGGATCTGGCAGAGCGCCGCCGACCGCTACGAGATGGTGGCAGCGGTCCTGGACGACAGCTACGGCCGGATCGTCGTATCCCGGCAGTCGCCGACGGACGTGCCGCAGTCCCACCTGCTCGAGCCGGCCACGGGCGAGGAGCGCCAGCTGACCGAGAACCGGAACTTCGCGCCGGACATCACGTCCCGTGCCCAGCGGCATGTGCTCCAGGCGGAGCGGCCGGACGGCACCAGCCTCTGGGTCCAGGTGGCGCTTCCCGAGGACTACCGGCCGGGGACGCGGCTGCCGGCCATGTTCTGGTTCTATCCCCGTGAGTACGAGACCGCCGAGGACTACGCCGAGTCCAAGCGCCGGTACAACAAGAACCGGTTCCCCGGCCTGAGCCCGCGGTCCATGGACCACCTGCTCCGTCGCGGCTGGGCCGTGGTGCAGCCGGACGTGGCCATCATCGGCGAGGACAACCTCTACAACGACAACTACGTGGTCCACCTGCGCAACTCGCTGGCCGTGGTCATCGACTCGCTGGCCGAGCGCGGCTGGGTGGACCGCGGCAAGCTGGCCATCGGCGGCCACAGCTACGGCGGGTTCGGTACCCTGAACGCCCTCATCCACACGCCTTTCTTCAAGGCCGGGATCGCCGGCGCCTCCAACAC
>JBKGZE010000127.1:0-6584 GCA_046545735.1 Gemmatimonadota bacterium
GTCGCGCCGCGGGCGACCCCGTCGGCTCCTCCCTGGCCGCGTACCGGCGTACCGGCCGACAGACGGAGGGGTGGCCGTACCAGGTGGAAGGGGTCGGCACCGGGGCCGGGGGCGGCTCGGCTCTTGCGCGGGATCGGGCGGGAGCCAGGTCTGAAATCCGGACGGGAAGAACGATATGAGGCGATTCGTGGGGATGGCGGCGCTCGCCCTGATGCTCGGCGGCTGCGGCGCGGCAGCGGGCGGGATCGCGCCGGGGGCGCTGGGGGTGAGCGCGCGGGACGCGTACGTGGAGGCGCGCTCGGTGGCCCGCTCGTGGGCACCGGAGTCGGAGCTTCGCTGGGTGGAGGGCGAGGATATCGGCACCGACGGGATCGCGCTGCCCGAGTCCGGCGTGTGGACGTTCCACTACACGGCCCCCGGAGAGACCCGGGATCTGCGCGTGCGGGTGACGCCGCTGGAGACGATGTCGGAGGAGCGGCCGGTCACGGGTCCGCCCGGGTACATTCTCGGCGACAACGTCCTCGACACCTCCTGGATCGACTCCCGGCGGGCCATGGCCGGGGTGGAGCAGGCGGCGGCCTCCGCGCTGGACGCGCCGGTGTCGGTCCTGCTGGTGCCGACCCGTCCGCCCCAGTGGATCGTGGAGATCGACGGGACGCGCTGGCGGGTCCACGCGGAGACGGGTGAGGTGCTGGAGCGATGAAGATCGCGGTCCTCTTCGGTGGGACGAGCGACGAGCGCGACGTCTCCATCGCCAGCGGCGCCGAGGTCGTCCGGGCGCTGCGAGACGCCGGGCACGACGTGGTGGCCGTGGACACCGCCCGGGGCGTGCTGGATGCCGCGGCGGAGGAGAAGCTGCTCAAGAGCGGGGTGGCGCCGAGGCCACCCGAGCGGAGCAGCCTGGACATGCTGCAGACCGGCGACCCGACGGCGCTCACCAGCGCCCCGGAGCTGGACGGCGTGGACGTTCTCTTCCTGGCGCTCCACGGCGGGACGGGGGAGGGCGGCACGCTGCAGGCGCTCCTGGACCTGGTGGGGATCCCGTACACGGGGAGCGGGATGCTGGGCAGCGCCATGGCCATGGACAAGGACATCACGAAGCGGCTGCTCCGGGACGCCGGGGTGCCCACGGCCGACTGGCTGATGGCGCCCGTGGACGCGCAAACCGTGGAGGCGCGGCTCGGCTGGCCGGCGGTGGTCAAGCCGAGCAAGCAGGGCTCCACCCTCGGGCTCACCGTGGTCCGGTCGCCCGACGGGCTCGACGACGCGCTCGAGCTGGCCTTCGAGTACGACGACGAGGTGATGGTCGAGCGTTTCGTCCCCGGCCGCGAGCTCACCGTCCCCATCGTGGGCGACGAGGCGCTGCCGGTGGGCGAGATCATCTCCAGGAACGAGGTCTTCGACTATGAGGCCAAGTACCAGCCCGGGATGGCGGACGAGATCTTCCCGGCCGACATCCCGGACCCCGTCGCGGCCGAGGCCCGGCGTCTGGCCCTCGACACCCACCGGATTCTCAAGCTGCGCGGCTTCAGCCGCGTCGACTTCCGGCTCGACGACCAGGGCGAGCTCTGGTGCCTCGAGGTGAACACGCTGCCCGGCATGACGGCGGCGAGCCTGGTCCCCAAGTCCGCCCGCGCGGCGGGGATCGAGTTCCCCCGCCTCTGCGAGAGGATCTGCGAGCTCGCGCTCCAGGAACCTCCCGCCCCGGGACGGGGGTAGGCACCGCCATGGCGTACCGCGACCGCTCGACCGGCTACTCCTTCGGCTACGGGCTCACCCCCTGGGTGAAGCGCCTGCTCATCGCCAACCTGGTAGCGTACCTGGTGCTCCTCGGCCTGCCGGGGCTGCAGCCCTGGCTGGCGCTCATCCCCGCCCGAACGCTGGTCCAGCCGTGGAGCCTCGTCACGTACATGTTCGTGCACGGCGGTTTCCTCCACCTCTTCTTCAACATGATCATCCTCTTCTTCTTCGGCCCGCCGCTGGAAGGGCTCTGGGGAGGGAGGGAGTTCCTCAAATTCTACCTCGTGGCGGGACTCGGCGGGGCCGCCGCCTCCTACCTCTTCGCCTTCGATCACGCCGTGGTCGGCGCGTCCGCCGCCATGTACGGCGTCATGCTGGCGTTCGCCATGAACTGGCCGAACATGCCCATCCACATCTGGGGCATCCTCCCGGTCAAGGCGAAGTGGCTGGTGGCGTTCC
Source organism: Gemmatimonadota bacterium (assembly GCA_046545735.1). GTDB lineage: Bacteria > Gemmatimonadota > Gemmatimonadetes > Longimicrobiales > RSA9 > JAWVYT01. Next base: position 2,200 of record JBKGZE010000127.1, read on the forward strand.
TCGCCGCCGTGTCCATCATGAGCCTGGTGGGGGGAACGAGGGACGGGATCGCCCACTTCGCGCACCTGGGCGGCTTCGCGGGCGGGTTCCTCTACCTGAAGCTGGACGACAAGCTCACCAACCGCGTCAGCAGGCTCCAGGAGTTCGTCCGGCGCCGGAAGGTCAGCATCTCGAGCGGTGGGGAGGGGGAGGACGAGCGGCCGCGGACCCGATCGGCTCGGCGGAAGGAGGACCGCGTCCTGGACGAGGTGGACCGGGTGCTCGACAAGATCAGCGAGTCCGGGCTCCAGAGCCTGACCGACGAAGAGCTCGAGCTCCTCGACCGCGTCAGCAAGAAGTACCGGCAGAACTGAAGCCCGGACCGCCAGGCCCGGGCTTCAGTCGCTTCAGTCTCCGAGGCCGCGCCGCGGCCGCAGCGTCAGTGGACGCCGAAGCCCACGTAGATGTCCACGAACGAGACGTCCTGCTCCACCGTGCTGTCCTCGTATTCGAAATCCATTCCACCCAGCGGATAATACGCCACGCCCGCGTAGATGTACTCGGTGAGCTGGAGCCCCGCCCCCACGTTGAACCCGAAGTCGGTGCCCCAGTCGGCGTCGATACCATCGGCGGCGTCGAGGTCGAGCGACGGTCCCTTGCTCAGCACGAGGCCGAGCTGCCCGGTGACGAAGGCGCTGACCGGGCCCAGCGCCCCGTCGATCCGGATGCCGGTCATGGCGGGTACGAAGAGGAAGCCGCCGTCCGTGGCTTCGCCTTCGGCGTCGTGGGCGATGGCGTCGACGGACGTGTACCAGGTGAGGGCCGGCGCGGCCGCGGTGAGGGGGTACCAGAGGTCGAGGCCGCCGAGGAAGCCGGTGCCGGCCACGTCCCCGTAGTCGCCCACGGGCAGGGACACGCCGGCGTGGGCGCCGAAGCCGAACGTCTGCGCCGTGGCGGGCGCCGCGAGCGCGGCCAGGGCGAGGGTCGTGAGTGCGATGGATCTGCGCATGGAACAACTCCCGTGTCGGTTCTGTCGTGTGGAGCCCCGAGCGGGGCCGCAGGACGCGCCCGAGCCTCGCAAGGCCCATTCCCGGGGTGCGGACGTCATGTACCGGCTCGAGGGGCACGAGACGCGCCACTCCGAGCTGGGGCCGGAGTTCCAGCGGCGGCCGCCCTCCCGTTCATGGCGCCTGCCGTCACGCGCGCGGGATTGACACCCTCGTCACGCGAGGCCTACAATCGAACCCCCCGGGGTGCCGGGAGACACAGGCCGTTCTGAAGGGAGGAGCCATGGCCACCGCGAAGGAATACACGACCGAAAGGATTCGGAATGTCGCCGTGCTGGGACACGGCGGCTCCGGCAAGACGACGCTGGTGGATGCGTTGGCGTTCGTCGCCGGGTCGAGCCGCCGCCACGGCAGCGTAGATGACGGGACCGCCCTGACCATGTACACGCCGGAGGAGGTGGGCCACGGCCTCTCCATGCAGGCGACGCCGGCGTTCGCGGACTGGGAGGGAACGAAGATCAACCTGCTCGACACGCCGGGCTACATGGACTTCACCGGCGAGGCACTGGCCGCCACGAGGGTCGCCGATGGGGCTGTAGTGGTCCTCGGCGCCACCACCGGCGTCGAGGTCGGAACCGAAAAAGTCTGGGAGTACTGCGAGAACCGCGGCCTTCCCAGACTTTTTTTCATCTCCATGATGGACAAGGAGAACGCGGACTTCGACGCCGTCTTCCGGGACGTGAAGGAGCATCTGACCGACAAGGTCATCCCCGTGGAGATCCCGATCGGCGCCGGCGACGGCTTCCGGGGAGTCATCGACCTGTTCAGCGGGACCGCCCGCATGTACGAAGCCGGCGGCGTGAACGGGGAGTACCAGGAGGCGGACGTTCCCGAGGAGCTCCAGGCCAGGTTCGAGGAGTGGCGTACGGAGCTGATGGAGACGATCGCCACCACGGATGACGCCCTGCTCGAGGCGTACCTCGAGGCCGGCGAGATCGACCCGGCCCAGGCGCTGGCAGCGACCAAGAGCGCCATGGCCCGGGGTGAGATCTTCCCGCTCTTCTGCGGCGCACCCCAGAAGACCTGGGGCACGCGCGCGCTGATGGAGAAGGTGGTCGAGCTGCTGCCCAACCCGGCGGAAGCGCCCGCCCAGAACGCGCAGCGGCCGAACATCGACCAGGTGGTCGGGCTGCACGCGGACGACGACGAGCCGTTCGCCGCCCTGGTCTACAAGACCATGAGCGAGCCGCACGTGGGTGAGCTCAGCTTCTTCCGGGTCTTCAGCGGCAAGGTCCAGAACGGGATGGACGTGCTGAACGCCAGCCGGGAAGGCCAGGAGAAGCTGGCGCACGTGTCGATCGCGCAGGGCAAGGAGCGGCTCGAGGTCGGCACGCTCCATTCCGGCGACCTGGGCGTGGTGGCCAAGCTGAAGAACACCCACACCAACGACACGCTCTGCGACGGCGCCCGCCCGCTGGTCATCGAGCCCATCGCGTTCCCGGAGCCCGATATCGCCGTGGCCATCCAGGCGGCGAGCCGGAGCGACGAGGACAAGCTCGGCACCGGGCTGACCCGGCTGCACGAGGAGGACCCGACCTTCGAGAGCGGCTACGACGCCGAGGCGAAGCAGACCATCATCCGGGGTCTCGGCGAGCTCCACCTGGAGGTCCAGATGGAGCGGCTGAAGCGGAAGTACGGGGTCGAGGTGACCACCGAGCAGCCGCGGATCCACTACCGCGAGACCATCCGCAAGACGGCCGAGGCCCAGGGCCGCTACAAGAAGCAGACGGGCGGCCGCGGCCAGTTCGGCGACTGCCACGTCCGGCTGAAGCCGCGGCCCCGCGACGGGGGCTACGAGTTCACCGACTCCATCACCGGCGGCTCGATCCCGAACAAGTTCATCCCCAGCGTGGACAAGGGGATCCAGCAGGCCGCCGCCAAGGGCGTCATCGCCGGCTACCCGGTGGTCGACTTCGAGGCCGAGTGCTACGACGGGTCGTACCACACAGTGGACTCGAGCGACGTGGCGTTCCAGGTGGCGGGCTCCATGGCCTTCAAGAAGGCGGTCCAGAACGCCGCCCCCGTGCTCCTCGAGCCGGTCATGGAGGTCGAGATCACCACGCCCGAGGAGTACATGGGCGACATCATGGGCGACCTGAACCAGCGTCGCGGCAAGATCCAGGGCATGGACACCCAGGGCGCCAAGACCGTGATCCGGGCGCTCGTCCCGGAGGCGGAGCTCTACAAGTACGCCACCACCCTGCGCTCCATGAGCCACGGCCGCGCGGTCCACACCCGCACGTTACGCGGCTACGAGGAAGTCCCGCAGCACGTGGCCACCGAGGTGATCGAGGCCGCCAGCCGCGAGGAGGAAGAAGTCACCGCCTGAAGGCGGCACTATTCTCCCAAGAGCCGCGCAGCCCCGGTCGGGTCCCCGGCCGGGGCTGCGCCGTCTTGACGACCGGCCGCGCCGCACGCATCGTGCGAAAAACCCCGAAAACCGAAGAATAGCCGTGACCGCACGCATAGCGCCGCTCCTCCTGGCCGTCTCCTGCCTGACCGCCTGCTTCTCCTATGTCCCGATCGAGACCGACCAGGTGGTCGTGGGAGAGCGGGTGCGCATGACCGTCGATCCCGATGCCGGCCGGAACGTCACCGGCGAGCTCGACGCCAATCTCACCGGTATCCGCGGGACCGTGCTCCGGAGCGAGCCCGAGCGCCTCTTCGTCAGCCTGGAGGTCCTGGAGACCGCCACGGGCGGCGAGCTCTTCTGGTCCGGCGACCCGCTGGCCCTCGCGCCGGCCGATATCCTCGCCCTCGAGCAGCGCACCTTCTCCTGGCCAAGGACCATCATCTTCACCATGGCCATCGGCGTCGGGCTGTACGCCCTCGACCAGGGCATGGACCTCGGGATCTCCAGGGTGCTGGTGCCGAAAGAAGATGATCCCACCGGGCCCGAAGAGCTGTGGCCCACGCGCCCGCGGCCCTGACGCAGCCCGGGGGTAAGGCGCGCCCGCGCCCCTGATTACCGCCGGCGGCCGGCGGGCCCGCCGGGGTGTCTGGAGCGAGCCGGGTCGTCTGAAGGGTATTGACACGCGCACGCCGGCATCGTCAGTTGGGTAGCACAGCACTGAAAGAACCATGACAGACCCGATGGAACGGGATCCCGAGAGGGTCTCTGCCGGCCGGACCCCCTGTTGATCCCGGGAGTCGTCGTTGAAGCATCCCGATGATATCGCCGTCGCAATCCCCGAACCGGGGGCGGGCTTTCCCTGCCGCGACGGAGAGCGGGACCCCCGCACGCGCGGCAGGCACGTGAGCCTGCCGCCCGTGCATTTATCCCCCAGCAGAGGAGACTTCTGCAATGACCATGCTTCGTAGGTTGCCGCACCTGGCGTG
>JBKGZE010000128.1:0-6581 GCA_046545735.1 Gemmatimonadota bacterium
CAAGAGCTTCTTCCCGCGGAACGCGGTCGAGTACTTCGTCAGCTACTACGACTACTACCAGCCGGAGGCGTACGTCCCGACGACGGACACGTTCATCGAGAAGGATGCGTCGATCAACGAGGACATCGAGCGTCTGCGTCTGCGTGCGACGAGCGCGTTGATGGAGCGGGAGGACGTGGTCATTGTCGCCAGCGTGTCGTCGATCTACGGGCTGGGCGACCCGCGGCAGTACCGGGAGCTGATGCTGGTGCTGGAGGTGGGGCAGGAGATCGGCCGTCGTGAGATCCTGGAGAGCCTGGTCCGGATCCAGTACGCGCGCAACGACTTCGACTTCACCCGGGGGGTGTTCCGGGTGCGGGGCGACGTGGTGGAGATCTTCCCGGCCTACGAGGAGCAGGCGGTCCGGGTCGAGCTGTGGGGCGACGAGATCGAGCGCATCAGCCGGTTCGACCCGGTGACGGGGGAGACCATCGTGCGCATGGACCGCTCGGCGATCTACCCGGCCACGCACTTCGTCACCGACCGCAGCCGGGTGGAGCGGGCGGTGGACCGGATCAAGACCGAGCTGGAGGCGCGGCTGCTGGAGCTGCGGATGGCGGGCAAGCTGCTGGAGGCGCAGCGGCTGGAGCAGCGGACCCATTTCGACATGGAGATGATGCTCGAGATCGGGACGTGTCCTGGGATCGAGAACTACTCCCGGCACATCGCCGCCCGCGAGGAGGGGGAGCGCCCCGCCTGCCTCTACGACTACTTCCCCGACGACTTCGTCCTGATCGTGGACGAGAGCCACCAGTCGCTGCCGCAGATCCGGGGGATGTACAACGGGGACCGGGCCCGGAAGACCACGCTGGTGGAGCACGGGTTCCGCCTCCCGAGCGCCCTGGACAACCGCCCGCTCCGCTTCGACGAGTGGGAGGGGCTGCTGGACAAGGTGATCTACGTCAGCGCCACGCCCGGGGAGTACGAGCTGGAGCGCAGCGGCGGGGTGGTGGTGGAGCAGCTGATCCGGCCCACGGGGCTGGTGGACCCGGCCATCGACGTGCGCCCCGTGAAGGGCCAGATCGACGACCTGCTGGCCGAGATCCGGGCCCGCGAGGAGAAGAACGAGCGGGTGCTGGTCACCACGCTGACCAAGCGGATGGCCGAGGACCTCACCGACTATCTCCAGCAGGTGGGCGTGCGCGTCCGCTACATGCACTCCGACATCGACGCCATCGAGCGCGTGGAGATCCTGCGCGACCTCCGGCTCGGGAAGTTCGACGTGCTCGTGGGGATCAACCTCCTGCGCGAGGGGCTCGACCTCCCGGAGGTCAGCCTCGTCGCCATCCTCGACGCCGACAAGGAGGGCTTCCTCCGCGACGCCCGCTCCCTCATCCAGACCGTCGGCCGCGCCGCCCGGAACGTCGAGGGCCGCGCCATCATGTACGCCGACCGCATCACCGCCTCCATGAAGGAGGCCATCGAGGAGACCGAGCGCCGGCGCGAGGCACAGCAGCAGTACAACGAGGAGCACGGGATCACCCCGCAGACCATCGTGAAGACGGTCGACCAGCTGCTCTGGAGCACGCGGGTGGCCGACGCCCGCGTCGGGACCGAGGCCACGCGCGTCTCCGAGGCCAGGCCCTCCTACGCCGACGAGGTCGACCTCGAGCAGTGGGCCAGGATCCTCGAGGAGCAGATGAAGGAGGCCGCCGTCGCCATGGACTTCGAGCGGGCGGCGCAGCTGAGGGACCAGTTGTACGAGGTCCGGGCCGAACTGGGGGCCTGAGCCCAGCCCGCCGCCGCCGTGGCGGCCCCCTCTCGCCGTCTCCCCCGGCCCGCCGCGGGGCGCCGGCGTCCGCACGAGGGGTCGGGCCCTTCGGGGCCCGGTGTCACACCTGTTGCGCGAGCTCGGCAGATCACGGCGGGGCCCGGCCACACCTGGCCCGGGCAGCCGGTCCCGCTACCTTGAGGGGGAGGAAGCTGAACCGACGAGCGAGGCCGATGGCGAAGGCAGTGGATCGTACGCTGTGGGAGGCCCAGCTGCGGGAGTGGGGGCGGGCGGTAGGTGACGCGGCCGTTTCGGGAGAGATCCCGCTGCCGCTCGTGGTCGCGCTGCGCGGGTCGCTGGGCACGGGGAAGTCGGTACTGGCCCGGGCCGTGGCGCGCGGCGCGGGGGTGGTGGGGCCGATGCCGTCGCCGACGTACAACCTGCTGTTCACGTACGAAGGCGCCGACGGGGTGGCGCTGCACCACCTGGACCTGTACCGCCTCGAAGACCGGGACGACGTGTGGGAGCTCGGCTGGCAGGAGCTCGGCGAAGGGAGGGAGATCGTGCTGATCGAGTGGCCGGAGCGCGCGGAATCGCTGCTGCCGCCAGACCGCTGGGACGTCCGGCTCGCCTTCCCGGACGACGAGGCCGGCGCAGCCGGTCCGGGCGCCGACGGTGCCGGGCTCCGCACCGTTCGCGTCGAGCGGCGCGGCGCGGCGCCCGAGCCGCCGCCACTGCCCGAGGGGGACGGGTGATCCGGATCGCCATCGAGACCGCGACACCGCAGGGCAGCGTCGCGGTGGGGCGGGGGGCGCGTCCGCTCGCGGAGGTCACGCTCGGCATCCAGCGTCGGCACGCCGAGACGGCGCTCCCGGCCCTGGAGACGGCGCTCCGGCTCGTCGGCGTCGGGAAGGACGCCGTGCAGGCGGTGGTGGTCGGCGCCGGGCCCGGCTCGTTCACCGGGGTGCGCGTGGCCGGCGCCACGGCCAAGGGACTCGTCGCCGCGCTGGGCGTCCCGCTCCTGGCGTACCCCAGCCTGCTGTCGCTCGTCGCGGCGACGCCGGCCGATGGCCCGGTCTGCGGCCTCTTCGATGCCCGGCGGGGCGAGGTGTACGGAGGGTGCTGGCGCGTCACCGCGTCCTCCTTGACCCCTGTGCTCGAGCCGCGCGTGGGCCAAGTGGACGAGCTGCTGGAGCGGCTCGGGCCCGTTCCGACCGCCGGGCCGCTGTTCGTGGGCGACGGCGCGGAGCGCTACCGGTCCGCGCTCGAGCGGGCGGGAGCCCGGGTCGCGGACGTGCCCGCGTGGCCCCGGGCCTCCTCCTTGCTCTGGCTCGCGGAGCACCACCCGGAGGCGGGCGCGGTGGGGGACGTGGCCCAATGGGAGCCGTCGTACGTCCGGGCGTCGAGCGCCGAGCGGGGCATCGCGGGATGAGCCGAGCGGGGCATCGCGGGATGACGCTGCCGCCCCCGGCCCGGGCGCCCGAGGTGGAGCGGACCGGGGGACAGGGGGACCGGGGGACCGGGGGACAGGCGTCATGGCGACTCAGCTGAGTGACGGGGACCGGGGTGCTGAGGTCCGGATCCGTCGCATGACGGAGGGGGACCTCCCGGACGTCATGCGGATCGAGAGGGCCTCTTTCTCGAGCCCGTGGACGCTGGCCACGTTCGCGGGACTGCTTTGGCGAGACAACACGCGGCTGTGGGTGGCCGAGGCCGGCGCGCCAGGCGGCTCGGAGGTGGTGGGCTACGCCGTGGTCTGGATGGTCGCGGGCCAGGCCGAGCTGGGGGACATCGCGGTGGCGGAGTCGTGGCGCGGACGCGGGATCGGTACCCGTCTCATCGAGGCGGTGCTCGCCGAGGTCGGCGCCCGCGGCGTCCGGGAGCTGTTCCTGGAAGTGCGCCTCTCCAACTACGGCGCGCAGCGGCTGTACGAGCGACACGGCTTCCGGGTCGTGGGTCGCCGGCGCGGCTATTACACGAACCCGACGGAGGACGCCCTCGTTCTGCGGCGGAAGGTGGAGCCCCCGGCGGCCGGTTGAGCACGGACAATCAATTGACACGGCCACAGTTGCGCTCTAGCTTGCCGGTATTCTCTCCCAACCGCTCTGTGGCGGTCGGACCCGCGCGCTCCTCGATTGTCACGATCCGGGGGATGGTGCATCGATGGGCGGCGCGGGTGGCCCGCGAACTGAACGCTCGGACCTCAAGGAGGGGCCACCCATGAGACTGGTGACTGCAGCCCTCATCGGACTGCTGGCTGCGATGCCGCTACTGGCGCAGGAGCCGGTACGGGAGCGCGAGCACGTGGTGCGCAAGGGAGACACGCTCTGGGACCTGGCGGGGTTCTATCTCAGCGACCCGTTCCGCTGGCCCACGATCTACGAAGCGAACCCGGCGGTGGTGGAGGATCCCCACTGGATCTACCCGGAGGAGGTGCTGGTCATTCCGGGCCTGCGGGGGGAGCCGGAGCCGCGGCCCGGCTTCGGGCTGCAGCCGAGCCGGGCGGCGCGGACCGTCTTCTACCGGCCGGAATCGGTCCGGCCGCGTCAGCAGGAGGGCCAGCCGACGGTGCTCGCGGAGCCGGAGTTCGAGCGGCTGCCGGTCCGTCCCGGCGAGTTCAGCTCGGCGCCCTACCTGGAAGACCCGGCCGCGCTGGACGTCCGGGCGGAGTTCGTCCGGGCCATTCGCGACGATCGGCGCACAGCGGGCGCGGCCACGTCGGCGCACCCGCAGGACCGGGTCTTCCTGCGCTACGTTCGCGGCGCCGCCCGGCCCGAGGTTGGCCAGCACCTGGCGCTGGTGGAGATCGGGGACGAGGTGGACGGGGCCCGCGGGACCCGGATCATCGAGCCCCGGGGCATCGTCCGGATCATGGAGCTGGCTCCGGACGTGGTGGTGGCGCAGATCGAGGCGCAGTACGGTCCGGTGACCCCCGACCAGCTGGTCATCCCCATGGCCATGTTCCCCGACTTCCGGGCGGAGGCGCCGGAGCCGGTGGAGGGCGGGTCGGACCTGCGGGGGCAGATCCTGGCGTTCGCGCGGGAGCGGCCGATCCACACCGTGGCCGACCTGGCGTTCCTCGACCTGGGCGCCCGCGATGGCGTAGGCGTCGGCGACGTGTTCGAGGCCTACCTGCCGGAGCGGACGGTGCGGGAGCGCCAGCCGGGCGAGTTCCGGGCCCGGGCCCAGCATCTGCCCGCCGAGCCGGTGGCCTATCTGCGGGTCGTTCGGGTGACCGACGGCTACGCCACCGCGAAGGTGGACGAGATGGTCCTTCCTCGGCTGCAGCAGGACCTCCCCGTGCGACGGGTGCGCAGGATGCCGTAGCCGCCCCGCACGGTCGGATGGCGCGGTGCGACGACGCGGATGCGGCGGCCTTCCGGGCACGGATGCCCGGGGGGCCGCCGCGCTCGTTTTCGACTCGCTTGCCGTGGCGGGTGCGGATGCTCAGGTTGCGGGGCCGTGGAGACGGGGGCGAGGCTGCCGATACCTAGCGAGGGGTCGAGAACGAGATGAGTCGCAATGTGCTGGTGACGGGCGGGGCCGGGTTCATCGGGAGCCACGTGGCCGATGCGTTCCTGGCCCGCGGGGACCGGGTCTGGATCGTGGACGACCTCTCGAGTGGCCGGGAGGCCAACCTCCCCGACGACGCATCCTTTCACCGGATGGACATCGGCGACCCGGGGCTCGGCGTCCTCTTCGATCAGGTCGGCTTCGACCTCGTGAGCCACCACGCCGCCCAGATCGACGTGCGGGTCTCCGTCGCGGACCCGCGCAGGGACGCACGGATCAACATCGACGGCCTGTTGAACGTGCTGGAGAACGCGAACCGTCACGGCAGCCGGGTCATCTACATCTCGTCCGGCGGGGTGGTCTACGGCGAGCCGCGGGTGCGGCCTACCCCGGAAACGGCGCCCAAGCTGCCCGAATCGCCGTACGGCGTCACCAAGCTGGCCGGCGAGCAGTACCTCTACTACTACGCCCGGATCCACGGGCTGGAATACGTCGCCCTGCGGTACTCCAACGTCTACGGGCCGCGCCAGGACCCGCACGGCGAGGCCGGCGTGGTGGCGATCTTCGGCAACCGGATCCTCGCCGGCGAGCCGCTGACCGTGTTCGGCGACGGCGAGCAGACCCGCGATTACGTGTACGTCGGCGACGTGGTCGCCGCGAACCTCCTCGCGGCCGACGTCGATCTCGAGCCCGTTGGAACGGCGCTCGATGAGCGGGCGTACAACGTCGGGACCGGGCGGGAGACGTCGGTGAACGAGCTGGCCCGGACCATGATGGCCGCCGCCGGCGCCGACGCGCCGATGGAGCGGGCACCGGCGCGCCCCGGCGAGCTGCGCCACTCGTCGCTGGACAACACGAAGCTGAAGAGGGCGGGCTGGGCTCCGGCGACGGAGCTGCGGGACGGGCTCCGCCAGACTCTGGACTACATAGAAGCGGAAGGGACGGAGTGACACCTCTCCTCGCCCAGTTGGGACCGGCTCCTCAGGGGCCACTGGACATGGTACTCGGCGGCACCATCGCCACCCAGGTCATCCTCGCGCTGCTGGCCCTCTTCTCCCTCGGGAGCTGGGCCATCATGTTCTGGAAATGGGGGCAGTTCCGGAAGCTCGGTCGCCAGGGACTGCGCTTCCTCGGCGCCATCGAGAAGACCCAGCGCATACGCGACGCCTACCGGACACTCTCCCGCCTGCCGGACTCGCCCTACACCCGCGTCTTCAAGCAGGGACTCGAGTTCTTCAACGAGCTCCGGCCCGGCGCGCTCCAGAATGAAGACGCCCCCAGCGCGGGCCTCTCGGAGTCCCAGCTCCAGGCCATGCGC
>JBKGZE010000129.1:0-6576 GCA_046545735.1 Gemmatimonadota bacterium
GCCCGCATGCAGCGGCGCGGATGGATGCGGCAGGTCGCCCACCACCACCGTGCCCGAGCTGGCGGTAGCTGGCGGGAGCACTCGCACCAGGCCGATCACGGTATGCTCCGCGTGCGCGGCGAGAAGGGGCTCGACCTGGACATGAGCGTGGTCTCCTTCCACCCGAGCGGATCGCAGCAACGCAGCCGCGTCGCGGACCAGCGCTTCAGAAGCTCCTGCTGCCCCTCGACTGCCGGGCCGGCCGGAACACCGAGCAGGCGTTCCGACACCAGGGATTGTGCCCAGTGAGGGTTCGTCTTGCAGGGATAGGGGGCTCGAACACGCTACTGATACCGTAGGTGGAGGAAGTCGGGTGGTCAAGGACAGAATGACGCAACGAGTGCGGACCGCCCTCCCGATTGCCCCGGGCCTCGGAATACGAGACAATGCAGGTCAGCATCCGGATCCGACCGATCAGCCTCGGTCCTCGATCTCGATCCCCGATCTCGATCCTCGAACCTCGATTCTCGATCATGCCCGACCGCCGCGCGTTCCTGAAGTCCACCGCCGTCACCGGCGCCGCCCTGGCCCTGGGCTCCCGCTCCCTCGAGGCCGCCGCGCCTGTCCCGCCCCTGCCGGCGGCGCGGCGGGGCGAGCTGTTCGCCGCGCCGCCGCTGGAGACGGTCCGGGTGGGGTTCGTGGGGCTCGGGCACCAGGGGTCGGCGCACGTGCGCAACTTCCTCCGGATCCCTGGTGTGGAGATCGCGGCCCTCTGCGACATCGTGCCGGAGAAGGTGGAGCGGGTGAGCGGGTGGGTGACCGCGGAAGGCCGGCCGGCGCCGGCGTCGTATGCGAGGGGACCGGAGGACTTCCGGCGGATGGTGGCGGAGGAGGCGCTGGACCTGGTCTTCACGTCGACGCCGTGGAGCTGGCACGCGCCCGTCTGCCTGGCGGCGATGGAGCACGGGAAGCACGCGGCCACGGAGGTGCCCATGGCCGTGACGCTGGACGAGCTGTGGGCGCTGGTGGAGACGGCGGAGCGGACCGAGCGGCACTGCGTCATGATGGAGAACTGCTGCTACGACCGGACGGAGATGATGATCCTGAACCTGGTCCGGAACGGCGTGTTCGGGGAGCTGCTGCACGCCGAGTGCGGCTACCTCCACGACCTGCGGGAGCTCAAGCTCACCGACTTCTACGAGGACCGCTGGCGGGTGGATCACAGCATCGCCCGGAACGGCGACCTCTACCCCACCCACGGCCTCGGCCCCGTGGCCCAGTGGATGGACGTGAACCGCGGGAACCGGTTCGACCACCTGGTGAGCATGGCGACGAACTCGCGGGGGCTGAACCGGTGGGCCGCCGAGCACATCGGCCCCGACAGCCCGGCGGCCACCCGGGACTACGCGCTGGGCGACGTGGTGAACACGCTGGTCCGCACCGCCCGCGGCGAGACGATCCAGATCGTCCACGACACGAACGGGCCCCGGCCCTACAGCCGGAAGATCCTGCTGCAGGGGACCCGCGGCGTCGCGCGGAAGTACCCGGACGAGCGGATCCATATCGAGGGGATCAGCGAGGCGCACCGGTGGGAGGACTTCCGCGCGTGGCGCGAGGAGTGGGACCACCCCATCTGGCGCGCGCTGGAGGAGGCCTCCCGCGGCGCCGGCCACGGCGGGATGGACTACATCGAGGACTACCGGCTGATCCAGTGCCTGCGGGAGGGCGCGCCCATGGACATGGACGTCTACGACGGCGCGGCCTGGTCTGCGATCTCGGAGCTGAGCGAGGTCTCCATCGCCGAGCGGCGCGTGGTGGACATCCCCGACTTCACCCGCGGCGCCTGGCGCGACCGCCCGCCTCTCGGGATCGTCACCCTCTGACGCGCGCGCCCGGCGCGGCCGGTCCTCGGCGCCGGAAGGGGTGGGACACGGTAAGGCGTGGCGCGTCCCGGAGGTGCGACCGCGACTGCGCGATCGGCTACGGCCGGCTCTCCATCGGATCTTCGCCCCCGGTCGCCGCCAGGTAGAGCGTCACGGCCACGGCGGTGGCGAGGTTCAGGCTCGACACGCCCGGCCGCATGGGGATGGAGACCCGGCGGGCCGAGCGCATCAGCAGCCGGTCCGACACGCCCGTCCGCTCGGAGCCGAAGACCAGGACGGCGCGGGGGGGCACGAGCGGCTCGGCGCCCGGGACCGGGGGCCGGAGCGGCTGTCCCTCCGGGTCCATGGCGACGATGGGCCGGCGCGACCCGAGCAGCATGTCCAGCCCGTCCGGCCCCAGCGAGCCCACCGGCTCCAGCGAGCCCACCGGGAGCGCGAACTGGAGCCCGGCGCCGCCGCGGATGGACGCGGGGTGCCAGGGGTCGTGTGGGCCCGTGACGAGGACGCCGGCCGCGCCGGCCGCGGCGGCCACGCGCACCACCGCGCCGATGTTGCCGTGGTGGGTGGGCCGCTCGAGGAGGACGACGGGCGCGGGTCCGGATGCGCCGAGCACGCGCGTGGGGTCGATGGCCGGTCGCGCGGCCAGGGCGATGACGCCGGTGGGGTGGGGCGAGGGTGCCAGCTCGTCGAAGGTGTCCGGGTCCACGGGCTGCGCCAGCGTGGCCATGCGCTGGGCCACGTCGGGGGCCAGGTCGCGGGCGAGGGCGAGGAGGGCCGCGGCGTCGCGGGTGCGCGCGTCGCGGATGTCGGCGCCGAATCGTAGCGCGTGCTTCAGCGCGTGGAGCCCCTCCAGGACGGCCAGGCCGGGGTCGCGGCGGGCCGACCGGTACCGCTCGACCAGGTCGGGGCTCACCCGCTCGCGGCGAGGCCCGTGTTCCCCTCGGCGGGGAGCCGGGAGAGAAGTCGCCCTTTCCGGTCGGCGGCGCCCTGCGCGGCACGCACGATCTCGTGCAGCTCGTCCTGGCTGCTGACGGATCGGGCGTAGAGCGGGAACCCGTCGGCCGTCTCGTCGCCCGGTCGGACGAGCCGCATGCCGAACTCCCGGATGAAGCGCAGTCCCGCGTCGCTGGTGGCGAGGGCGGCGAACCGGGTGGGCACGCGCCAGGGGATGTCCCGCTCCCAGCGCGCCATGGACTCGGCGAACAGGTGGGCGGCCATGCCTCGCCCCTGCCACTCCGGGTCCATGAGCAGGCCGGAGAAGTAGTAGACGGTCCTGGGGCTGTTGCACACGGTGGAGAGGTCGTCGGCCGTGAGTTCGTTCTCGCTGCGGGCGCCCACCAGGAAGTCGCCGGCCCTGCGCCCGTCCAGCGGCCACAGCTGTACGCAGCCGCGCAGCCGGCCCTCGATCCAGCAGCCCACGTAGCCGCGCGGGAAGGCGCGCCAGAGCGCCGGGTCGGTGTGGGTGGGCCGGGGCTCGCCGCCGTAAACGGCGCGGGCGAGCTCGCCCAGCTCGTCGAATGAGCGCCGGCGGGTCAGGTAGTCGAACTCGAGGCCCAGGTCGGGAAACGGCGTCATGAAGCGGCGCCCCCGAAGTCGTAGAGGGGCTCGAACCGGGCCGTGAAGTGGCGGAGCACGTCGGACTGGTGGGTGAAGCGGAACCCGCCGATGGACTCCCGCCGCCCGAAGACTTCCAGGATCACTTCGATCACGTAGTCGATATGGCTCTGGGTGTAGACCCGCCGCGGGATGGTGAGCCGGACCAGCTCCATGGGGCCCGCCAGCTCGTCGCCCGTCTCCGGGTCGCGCTTCCCGAACATGGCCGTGCCGATCTCGACGCCGCGGATCCCGCCCTCCAGGTACAGCTCGGCCGTCAGCGCCTGCCCCGGCAGCTGCAGCGGCTCCACGTGCGGCAGGAACGCCGCCGCGTCCAGGTAGACCGCGTGCCCGCCCGGGGGCTGCACGATGGGCACGCCCGCCTCGCTGATGTGCTCGCCCAGGTAGCGGACGCTCGCCAGTCGGTACTCCAGGTAGTCCTCGTCCACCACCTCCTCGAGCCCTACCGCGATGGCTTCCAGGTCCCGGCCGGCCAGCCCGCCGTAGGTCGGGAAGCCCTCCGTAAGGATCAGCAGGTCCTTCTCCTGCTCCGCCAGCCGGTCGTCGTTCCCGGCCACGAAGCCGCCGATGTTCGCCAGCCCGTCCTTCTTCGCGCTGAACGTGCAGCCGTCCGCGTAGCTGAACAGCTCCCGGGCGATCTCCTCCACGCTCCGCTCGGCCTGACCGGCCTCGTTCAGCTTGATCAGGTACGCGTTCTCCGCGAACCGGCACGCGTCGATGTAGAAGGGGATCCCGTGCTCGCGACAGACCTCGCTCACCTCCCGCACGTTCGCCAGGCTCACCGGCTGACCGCCCCCGCTGTTGTTGGTCACCGTGAGCATGCAGATGGGAATCCGCTCCGCGCCCACGTCCGCGATCAGGCGGCGCAGCCCGTCCACGTCCATGTCCCCCTTGAACGGGAGCGGCGCCTGGCGGTCCTTCGCGCGCGGCGTCGGCAGGTCCACCGCCTCCGCCCCCTGGGCCTCGATGTTCGCCCGCGTCGTGTCGAAGTGCGTGTTGTTCGGGACCACGTCGCCGGGCGAGCAGATGGTCGAGAACAGGATCCGCTCGGCCGCCCGCCCCTGGTGCGTCGGGACCAGGTGCTTGAAGCCGAACAGCTCCTTCACCCGCTTCTCCAGGCGGTAGAACGACCGCGACCCCGCGTAGGCCTCGTCGCCGCGCATCAGGGCCGCCCACTGCTCCGCGCTCATGGCGCTCGTCCCGCTGTCCGTCAACAGGTCGATCAGCACGTCATCCGCCCGGAGCAGGAAGACGTTGTAGCCGGCCTCCTCGAGCCGCTCCAGCCGCTCCGCCCGCGTGGTCATGCGGATCGGCTCCACCGACTTGATCTTGAACGGCTCTATGATCGTCCTCACGACGGCTCTGCTCCGGTTCGGGTGGTCCTCCCGAGCGATCCTCGTCAGTTCACGCTCCCCCCGCAACCCCCGGAGGCACACCCGTCGGCGCTTTCTCCGTTCTGGCGCCACGGGCGCCTCGCCGGGCCGCCTCACCGAGGCCACCCGCGCCCCGCCGTGGCCCCGCGGTTTGGGCGCGGCGGCCGCCCGCCCGTGGATGACCGGGCGCGGTTTGGCGCGGTTCGGTTGACCGGACCGGGGACCGGCGCTAGAGTTTTTCGCCTACCAAGCATCCAGTGACAGCCGGGGTCGCAGGTGATCACACAGACGCGGGCGGCGGAGCGTACGTTCGCCGGTGCACGAGGTTCGAAGCTTTCTGCGCGGATTCGGAGGCTGGCCCTGCCGATCCTGATCACGCTGCTGGTGGCGGCGGGCGCCATCTTCGGTCCGCCCGCGCTTTCGGACGGCGTGACGGGTGCCGCCGTCTCGGGGGCGCGGCTGGAGGTGGGGTGGACGTACGTCCTCATGGCCCCGGTCACCAACGTGCTCGACACCCTCTCGGTGCTGACTCTCGGGCAGCACTACGCCGTCCTGGCGACGCTCATCGTGGTGTTCGCGGCGTGGCGGATGCTCCGCGGGCGACGCCGGCTGGGCTGGCTGCGGCGGGTGGGCGTGGAGCTGGGCGTCGCGCTCGCGTCGCTGCTCGGCCTGGCCACGTTCTACGGCTACGGGATCGTCGGGCCCCGGCCCATGGCGGCGCTGGCCGTGGACGACCCGGACATCGTGGTCGTGGACGTCCACAGCCACACGGACCGTTCTCACGACGCCCGACGCGGGTTCGACGCGGAAGCGAACAGGGAGTGGCACGCGTCGGCGGGGTTCGATGCCGCCTACATCTCCGACCATCGGAACTGGGACGGCTACTCGGACGCGATCCCGGGGAACCCGCAGCGGGCGGGCGAAGGGACGTCCCTCCTGCCGGCCATCGAGATCAAGTACGCGCGCAGGTACGCCTGCGCGCTCGGGATGCCGTGGCAGTACCGCAACGCCGCGAGTGGCAACACGCTCATCCAGGACTCGGTCTATCGGGTGTACCGGGAGACGGGCGCACGGCCGACGCTGGTGCTGACGCTGCCGAGCCGCCTGGACAGCGTGGTCGCCTCCCGGGGCGATACGCTCGGGTACGTGGCCATCGAGCTCAATGACGCGTCGCCGCGCGGGCTCCGGCAGAGCCGCCGTGACCGGGATCTCCTCCTCCGCATGGCCGACTCCCTCGACCTCGCGCTGGTGGCCGCGTCCAACAACCACGGCTGGGGCCGCACGGCCGCGGCGTGGACCCTCATGCGCATCCCCGGATGGCAGCGGCTGTCGCCGGAACGGCTCAGCGCCGCCATCGAGGCGAAGCTGCACGCCGATCGACGCGACGCGTCCCGGGTGGTCGAGCGGCACGTCCCATGGTTCGGCGAGTCGCCGGCGGCGCTGGCCGCCACGGCCCCCGCCATCACGTGGGGCATGTTCGGCGCGATGGGCGCCGCCGAACGCGTCTCCTGGCTCCTCTGGACCTGGGGGCTGACCGGGCTCCTGCTCCGGCTCCGGCCCGGGCCAGGCGACGGGGCCGGCCGCGGCGACGGGGCCGGCCGCGACCGGTCCGGAACCGTCCCCGCGCACACCGCCTGACGCGCCATGGCCGTCTGGTACTTCGGGAAACCCGACATTCCGCTGACCGGCCTGGTCCTCTCGTTCGGCGCTCTCCTGGTCCCGGTCGC
>JBKGZE010000130.1:0-6550 GCA_046545735.1 Gemmatimonadota bacterium
GCTATAGCGCCGCCCACGACGGCACCACCCCGAGCTGCACCCCGAAGACCCACGCCATGACGGTGTACGCGAGAGCCGTGATCAGCGCGATGAACAGAAGGTTCAGCCCCAGCCCCGCCCGGACCATCTGGGGCGGGTGGCCGGCGCGGGTGAGATGCTGGCGCGGGCCGCGCGTGGACGGGTAGTGTTGGGACGGGGTGAGATCGATCACAGGAGCGGGAGCGCGCGACCGATGCAGCCGTTCGTCATGGAGCGTTGGCAGAGCCACTACGAGAACGAGGTGGGCCACAACCTGAGCGAGAGCGGGGTGCATCCGCTCACGCTGCGGGAGCTCCTGGAGCTGGGAGGCGATGCGGACGCGGCGCTGGCGACGGATCTCGGCTACGGTCAGTCGAATGGTACGCGGTTGCTGCGGGAGCGGATCGCCCGGCTGTACGATGGGGCGAGCGCGGACAACGTGGTGGTGACCAACGGGAGCGCGGAGGCCAATTTCATCGTCGCCTGGCACCTGCTCCCCCGGGGTGCGACGGTGGCGGTGCTGACCCCCACGTACATGCAGGTGCCCGGGCTCGGCAGCGCCTTCGACGCCGAGGTTCGACGGATCCCGCTGCGGGAAGAGAACGGCTGGCAGCCGGAGGCCGGGGAGGTTCGGGCCGCCGTCCCCGACGGTACCCGCCTGGTGGTGGTGACCAACCCGCAGAACCCGACGGGCGTGCGGCTTTCGGAGGAGTCGCTGGCGACGGTGCTGGCGGCGGCGGAGCGGGTGGGCGCGTGGGTGCTGGCCGACGAGGTGTACGCGGGCGCGGAGCGCGACGGTATCAGGACGCCGTCGCTGTTCGGCCGCTACGAGCGCGTGATCGCCACGGGCTCGCTCTCGAAAGCGTACGGCCTGCCGGGCCTCCGGATCGGTTGGCTGGTGGCGCCGGCGGCTCGCACCGAGGAGCTCTGGGCCCGGAAGGACTACACCACCATCTCACCGGGCGCGCTCACCGATTCGCTGGCCGCGCTGGCGTTGCGGGAGGACGTGCGGGAGCGGCTCATCGCCCGCGCACGCGGGATCGTCCGCGACCACTTCCGGATCGTCCGCGAGTGGGTAGAAGACACCGGGCGGTTCCACCTTTCCGGTCACGACGCGGGCGCCGTCTGCTTCCCCCGCTACGACCTGCCCATCGACTCCATGGCGTTGGCGGAGCGACTCCGGGTGGAGCGGGACGTGCTGATCGTGCCGGGTGCGCATTTCGATCTGGGCCGGTACGTCCGGATCGGGTTCGGCATCGAGCGGGCGGCGCTCGAGGGCGCCCTCGAGCGGGTCGCGGCGCTGGTGAGGACGCTGTGAACCGGCGGATGTTCGTCACACGGGTGACGGCGGCGGCCGCCGCGTTCCGGGCGAGGGGAGTGAGCGGAGTGAGCGACGTGGGCGGCGTGGTCGGAGCGGCGCGCGCCGTCCGACCAGACGAAAGCGAGCGTGCGGTGACCCTCTTCCTTGCCGGCGACGTGATGACCGGTCGCGGGATCGACCAGGCGCTCCCGTACTCGGTGGACCCGCGGCTCCACGAGTCGTACGTGAAGGACGCCCGGCGCTATATCGAGCTCGCCGAGTCGCGGAGCGGACCGATCCCGGCGCCCGTGCGGTCCGAGTACGTGTGGGGCGATGCGCTGGAGGAGCTGGAGCGGGTGGACCCCGATGCCCGCATCATCAACCTGGAGACGTCGGTGACCACGAGCGACGACTGGTGGCCGACCAAGGGCATCCACTACCGCATGCACCCCGGCAACGTGCCCGTGCTCACGGCCGCCGGGATCGATGCCTGCATCCTGGCCAACAACCACGTTCTCGACTGGGGGCGCGCGGGGCTCGTGGAGACCGTGGAGACGCTGACCGCCGCCGGGATCGCAATCGCCGGCGCCGGCCGGAACACCGAAACGGCGTCGAGCCCGGCGGTCCTCGACACGCCGGGGGGCCGGGTGCGGGTGCACGCCTGGGGGCTGCCCAGCGCCGGCGTGCCCATGAGCTGGGCCCCGGAGCAGGACCAGCCGGGGGTCGCCGTTCTCCGCGAGCTGGACGCGGGCGCCCTGCGCCAGGTCGCCGCGTCGGTGGCGGCCGCGCGGGCGCCCGGGGACCGGGCGGTCGTATCGCTTCACTGGGGCGGCAACTGGGGGTACGATGTGCCCTCCGACCAGCGGCGGTTCGCCCACGAGCTCATCGATGCCGGGGCCGCCGACGTGGTCTTCGGCCACTCCTCCCACCACCCGAAGGGGCTGGAAGTCTACCGTGACCGGTTGATCCTGTACGGGGCGGGGGACTTCCTCAACGACTACGAGGGGATCGGGGGAAGGGAGGCGTTCCGTGGCGACCTCACCCTCATGTACTTCCCCGTGCTCGCCCCGTCCGGCGCGCTGCGACGGCTCCGGATGACGCCGATGCGGATCCGCCGGTTCCGGCTGGAGCGGGCGGATGAAGAGGAAGCGGCCTGGCTGGCGCGGACCCTGGACCGGGAGAGCCGGCCGTTCGGTGCCCGGGTGGAGCTTTCCGGAGACGGCCGGCTCGAACTGGCGTAGACCCCCGGGACGGGGCCCCGGTCAGGCCCGGTGCCCTCAAGGCGTCACCACCAGCCCTCGCTTCTCGAGCAGCGCTTCGATCGACGGCTCCCGGCCACGGAAGTTCCGGTACAGCTCCATGCCGGGGCGCGTACCGCCGCGGGCGAGGACCTCCGCCCTCAGGCGTCGCGCCGTTTCGCGGTCGAAGATGTCGCCGGCTTCGCCGAAGGCGGCGTAGGCGTCCGCGTCGAGCACCTCGGCCCAGAGATAGCTGTAGTATCCGGCCGAATAGCCGCCAGCGAAGACGTGGTTGAAGTAGGTGCTCCGGTAGCGGGGGATGATCTCGTCGAGGAGGCCGATGCGCTCCATCGCCGCGGCCTCGAACGCGTCGGTGTCCGGCTCGATCGGCCGATCGAGCGTGTGCCAGGCCATGTCGAGGTACGCCGCGGCCATGTACTCCACCGTGGCGAACCCCTGGTTGAACTGACGAGCCGCTTCGATCCTTTCGATCATGTCTTCGGCGATCGGCTCCCCGGTCCGATAGTGCCGGGCGTAGAGCCGAAGCATCTCTTCCTCCCCCATCCAGTTCTCGATCACCTGGGACGGGAACTCCACGAAATCGCGGGGGACGGACGTGCCGGAAAGGGACGGGTACGTCACGTCGGAAAAGAGGCCGTGGAAGCCGTGCCCCATCTCGTGCGCCAGCGTGAGGGCGTTGTCGAAGGTGATGAGGGATGGCCCATCGCCCGCGGGGGGCGGGAAGTTGAAATTGACGGTCACCACGGGCGTCACCTCGCCGTCCATGCGGTGCTGCGGGCGGAGGCTGTTCATCCACGCGCCGCCCCGCTTGCTCTCGCGGGTGAAGTAATCGAGGTAGAGGATCCCGACGTGGCTGCCGTCCGCTTCCCTGACCTCGAAGGCCTGCTGCGTGGGGTGCCAGCGGGGCAGCTCGGGCCGCTCCAGGAAGGTGAGGCCCCAGAGCCGGCCAGCCAGCTCGAAGACGCCGTCGCGTACCGCCTCGACCTGGAAGAAGGGGGCGAGCGCCTCCTGGTCCAGATCGTAGCGCGCCTTTCGGACCTTTTCCGCGTAATAGCGCCAGTCCCACGGCTCCAGCTCGCCGGCGACGCCGTCCTGGTGCATCATCTCCTGGAGCGCGTCGCGTTCGTCCTTCGCCACTTGCAGCGCCGGCTCCCAGACCTGGTCCAGGAAATCGAAGACCCGTGCGGGCGTCTCGGCCATGTTGTCCGACAGTACGAACGCCGCGTGCGTATCGTACCCCATGAGCTCCGACCGCTCCGCCCTGAGCGCGGCCATGCGAGCGGCGATGGCCTTGTTGTCGTACTCGTCGTCGTTGTCGCCGCGGAGGGCGTAGGCCATGAAGATGCGTCGGCGGAGCTCGCGGTCGGGCGAGGACTCGAGGAAGGGGTTGATGCTGGGGGGCTGGAGGGTGAACGACCAACCCCGGTCGTGGCCACGCCGGCGGGCCTCCTGCGCGGCGAGCTGGACCAGGTTCGGCGCGAGATTCCCCAGGTCGGCGGAGTCGGTGACGTGGAGCTCGAAACGGTTGGTCTCCTTCAGCACGTTCTCACCGAACTCCTGCGAGAGCTGCGCCAGCTCGGCGTTGATCTCCCGCACCCGCGTCTTCGCGTCGTCCTCGAGGGCGGCCCCGGCCCGGACGAACTGCTTGTGCGTCTCCTCGAGGAGCATCTCCTGCTCGGACGTCAGGTCGAGCGCGTCGCGCTGTTCCCAGACCGCCCGAACCCGGTCGTAGAGCCCGGGGTCGAGGACGATGTCGTCGAAGTGGGCGGCGCGCTCGGGGGCGAGGGTGCGGGCCACCTCCTGCAGTGCGTCGTTGGTGTGCGCGGCGTTCACCGCTCCGAAGACCCGGGACACCCGCGCGTACGCGGACCCGGCCCGCTCGAGCGCCTCGATCGTGTTCTCGAACGTGGGCGGCGCCTCCCGCTCGACGATCACCTGGATCTCGGCATCATGCTCGGCCATTGCCGCACGGAACGCCGGCAGGTAGTGCTCGTCCCGGATCCGGTCGAAGGGCGGCACGGCGAACGGCGTGTCCCACTCCTCCAGGAGCGGGTTCGCGGGCTCAGCCGCCACGGGGTCGGCGGTGGGCTCCGATGCCGGATCCGCGGGTCCAGGCCCCGGCTCCGGCGATGCCGCACAGCCGAAGGCGGCCATCAGGAGGGCCAGCCCGGCCACGCGAGCGAGGTCACGATTGAAGCTGGAATCGGCATGATGAGACAGCGCGGGGGGTTGCATGGTGTCTCCTCCTGTTTGCTCGTGCGGACAAGCTGATGCACGCGAGGTCCTGATGAAAAGACCGGACGTCAGTCGCGCAGCTCGCGTACGACCGAGAGAGCGAGGATCAGGGCCGTCAGCGGGAGCGCGAAGAAGAGCAGGGCGTGGCCGAGCTCGTCCACGGCTTCGTGCTGGGTCGCGGTCAGAACGAGGTACAGTGTATAGCCTACATAGAACGCGAGGAAAGTGAAGCCTTCCACCCGGTCGATGCGTCGGCCGGTGAAGAAGATGGGCAGGCACGCGAGCGCCACCGCCAGCATGACCGGCAGGTCGAACGTGAGCGCCGACAGCGGCACGACGATCCCGCCCGGCGCCACGGCCGCCGAGGTCCCGAGGACTATGAGCAGATTGAAGACGTTGCTCCCGATGATGTTGCCGACGGCCAGGTCCCGCTCGTTCCGGACGCTCGCGAGGATCGATGTCGCGAGCTCCGGGAGCGACGTACCTACGGAGATGATCGTGAGACCGATCACCAGATCGGACACGCCGAGGGCACGGGCCATGGTTGTGGCGCCCTCGACGATCCAGCGAGAGCCCACGACGAGGAGCGCGAGGCCGGCGCCGACCAGGGCGAGGTAGCCCAGCGCCGCGGCGATCGTGAGCGGCGCCGCCGTGGACTCGATGTCGCCGTTCTCGATCCCGTTTCGCCTCGCCTGAACCACCAGACCGCCGGTGTACACGAGTCCGCCGCCGAGGAGGAGCAGCCCTTCGAGCCGCGAGATCCCCTGGTCCAGGGCGAACAGGACCACGATCGCCGAGATGCCGATCATGATTGGAACCTCGAGGCGGACCACCCGCTTCTGGACAACCAACGGCGCCACGGCCGCCGAGATACCCAGGATCAGGAGCACGTTCAGGATGTTGCTGCCCACCACGTTCCCGAGGGCGATGGCGCTGTCGCCGCGCAGCGTGGCCGCGGTGGTGACCGCGAGCTCGGGAGCGCTGGTACCGAATGCGACGACGGTGAGCCCGACCACCAGCGGCGGGATCCCGGCGGCGGTGGCGAGGCGGCTGGCGCCCCGGACCAGCAGCTCCGCGCCGCCGATCAGGAGGGCCAGACCAAGGGCGAAGAGGAGGAGTGTCATCGGGCGGGCGTTGCGTCCCTCGTGTGTCGGGCCCGGGCGAGGCGGCCGAGCAGCGGGAAGAGGACGGCGGCGAGCCCCACCTGGAGGTAGAAGGTGAGGAACCGCCAGCCGGCGGTGGCCACGCCCAGAATCCCGATCGGGAGCAGGGTACCGTACACGATGGCGAAGGTGACCTCGGCGCCTCCAGCGGCGCCGGGTGTGGGCATGAGTGTCATGAGGGTGAACACCACCCACTGGAGGGCCCAGAAGAGGAGCGGCTTGACCGGTGCGCCGAGGAACGCGATCAGGGCCGTGATGACCGAATAGCGGGCACCCCACTGGACGGCGGTGAGGAGGAGGCTCAGGGCGAGCTGGGCCTTGCCGCGGTCGAGAATGACGAGGAAGACGTCGCGGGCATCGACCCAGGCGGCGCGGAAGCGGCGCCGGATCCAGGCGAAGCCCCGCAGGGTCCAGCGGCGGGGTCGCACGCCCATGCCCCCGCGCAGGATCAGGCGGGCCAGGAGGAGCACGATCAGGAATACCACGGCCGCGGCACCCGCCAGCAGCGCCGCCCGCGACGCGGCGGTCCCCGCGACGGCCCCCCACCCTCCCACCCCCCACGCCGCGGTCAGCAC
>JBKGZE010000131.1:0-6527 GCA_046545735.1 Gemmatimonadota bacterium
CAGCAGGTCCGCCGTGTACGTCTCGGTGTGGATCGTCTTGCTCGAGGTCGCGTTGTTGCGCGTGTGGACACGACCCAGTCCATCGTACGTGACAGCGTCCACGCCGCTCCCGGGGTATAGCTTCCTGATCATTCGGTTCTCGTTGTCGTACTCAAAGCCGAAGATATGCGATGAGCCGCCACCCGAGGCGGAGACCGACTGTAGCGGCCCCCATGTATGATAGTCGTAGGTGACAGTCCCAACGCTGGTCTCAGCCGGGTACGTGATCGTTGCGGTCCGGCCGTTCTGGTCGTAGGTGTAGCCCAGAACGTAGATGTGGCTGCTGAAATCGCCTTCGTTCCCTGGGAGGGCGGTGGTGGACAGGGTTTCGGCCCCGGCTTCGAGTCCAAAGCCTAAAGGTTCAACGCACCCCATCGGATCGGCGCATGGGTCATCATCATCACCACTGCCAGTAGCCCAGGTGGCGATTCGGAGCGTGTCGGCCTTGAGCAAACCGTTGGGGAAGTAGCTCCGGTTCACCCTGCCAACCGCGTTCGCGGCCGAGATGAGGTTGCCGCTGAGGTCGTAGGCGAACACGCTGGTGTCCGCGGGCACCAGCAGTCCATCGCCGTCGTTGGGGTACTGTGGATAGTAGTAGAACGAACACAGAGTGATCGACTCGTTCAGGCACGTTCGCGGATATCGAACCTCCGGTGCGATCCGCCGGATCATGCGTCCCATTGGGTCGTATTCCATTTCTATTGGATAACGACTGCGATTGATCTTCACGGTCACGTTGCCGGCGGCATCGTAGACGGACGAGTCAGCCGTTACGCCAGCACTGGACCATACTTCTCGATCAGCCGCATCATAGCGGTATTCAGTGACCTGCAGGGGGATCGTCCAGTATGCGACCGTATCCGTACCCGAGCCCCCGCCGCCCTCCGGTCTCTCGTAGCCGGAGCGCCGAACAGAAACGAGGTTGCCCTCGTCATCGTACAACGTCCGCACCCACATCGTATCTGATGTGACCAGCACATCGCGGTATTCCGGGCTGCTCCAGGAGTAGCGCGTCTCGTCGCCGATCGTGGTGACGATGCTGTCCCGTCCGGCCGCGTCGTACACCGTCTTGATCCTACGACTGCGGATGCCGTCCACCGGCGTGACCACCAGCGTATCTCGCCCCCACTGGTCCTGGTAGTGGCGAGTCTCGTTGCCGAGGTGATCACGCACGGCTTTCAGGTTACCCGAGTCACTATGGTACTCGAAGAAGGTGGCGCTGTCCTCGGGCGGCTGCACCGAATCCGGACGGCCCGAACTGTCGTACGAGAATCTTGTCTCGCTACTGGCCTCCAGGTTGTCCCGGCGCCACCACACGCGACACTGGGCCGTGTAGTCCTGTTCTATGTAGTCGCCCATCGGCCTCGTGATCTTTGAGGGCATCGCACAGGCCTCGTCCCACTCGTATGTAGTGCGGGCATAGGTAGAGCCGTTCGAGCGAAACAGAGAGTTCGGCATCGAGCGGTCCTCGACGACCGTCACCCGGCCGCCGTCATCGTAGGTGCTGGTCACGACCTGCCCGCTCGGCGCACGGCTCCAGGTCACCAGAGCTGGCCACCGGGTGTCGTTTCGCTGCACCTCCGTAACCGCGCCGATGGCGTCCTGCACCTTCCACGGTTGGCCGTGCGCATTCTCGTAGAACCGGTGGATGTCGGCTACGCTGCGGGGCCCGTCCAGATACGTGTGGGCTGAAGTGGGGCTCACAGGTCCGTAGGTCCCCGAAATCGCCCGCCCCTGAGACCGCTGGATCCGAAAGTACGTGTTAATGTCCGGCTCCGGGTACGGCATGTCGAGCCGCACGCGGCTGATCCGCTTCGCCACGTCGTAGTAGTAGTATGTGTTGTAGCCACGCCGGTTGGTCCGACGGGTCATCCGGCCGTTCGAGTAACCGAATCCGACACTTGTTCCATCCGGGTCCTGTATCGACGTGAGAAGCCCGCTGCCGTCGATGGTCGTGTTGACGTAACGATTGAGCACGTTGACACGGTACAGCTTGCCGGAGCTGTAATTGAGATAGACGCGCTTGGTGGAAGACCCTGAAGGGAGGTTGATCTGGTAGACGCCACCGTACGAATTGTAATAGAAGCGAGTGGTCAAACCGGCTGCGTCAGTGGTGCGTACGTGCCGCCCTGCACCGTCGAAGTACACACGGATTTTCCCGGGGACGTGGCGCACGTACTCGCTGCCGTTGAACGTGATGGTGTCGCGGCGAGAGCGGTTCTTTCCCAGGTAGACCCCGGAGTCGTGCGAGGCATAGCGCCGCGCGCTGCCGTCGCCCCCGACCCAGAGGAGGCTACCGTCGGGCTGCTCGATTATCTGTTCGATTCCCGAGAGCCACCAGCCCGTGCCGTACGGGCTGGTGCGGCGGTCCACCACGATCCGCTGCCCGCTGATCGACGCCTTCTTCCCCGTCGCGCCGTAGTAGTTGAAAACCTCCAGCGTGTAGTCGTAGATGCCGGTGCTCTTAAGCCAATCGCCGCTCACGGCCACCCGCCGCGTCGCGCCAGGGGACCACGTGTAGCCATACCACTTCTGCCGACCGACCTGCTGGCGCACCCCGCCGTGGGGCGTCAGGTAGAGCACGCCCACCACGCTGTCCGGCACGTTGGCCGTGGACGGCAGTGTGACGTCGGCGTTTACGATCACGTGCGGGCGACCGTGGTCACTGGTGTACAGCAGCGATAGCCCCCGCACCCGGTTCATGCTGCGTATTGCCGGCAGCGCGTGCGCGACCTGCAGATCGCCGCACACGATGGCGCCGGCGGACGCGGCCGCCGCGTTCATGCAGTCGCCTCGGTACAGGACGTGGTCGACAGGGTCGCCGGCATCGATGGCTGTGACCACAGGGGAGAGGTTCGACCCGAGCGTGCTCTCCTCCCCGGGGCCGGACGCATCGAGAGCGGTGGGGAGGACGAGGATGGCCGACAGGCCGAGCGTGGTAAGACGGAGCATGGACCCTCCGCATGGCTGTCTGCCCGCGTCAACGGGCAAACCGAAAGTTCGAGCACCCAGGGGGTGGGGCCTCGGTGAGCCCTGCTAGGATAGGTCCCGATGCGACCCCGGACTATAGCCAATTTGTCCCTCTTCTGCACGAACTGTCTGGGATCCGGCCAGCGCGTCCTGGAACCGCGTCCGGATCTCCAGCGCGCTCCTGCCATCCAGCCCGCGGAGATCGGTCTCCAGAAGACGGCGGGATAGACGGGCGAGGCGCCGTGGCTCGATCCCGAGGTCCCGGCATACCCCCTGCCAGCTTCGGCCCCGCCGTTTCCGGGCGACGGCCGCGAGCAGGATGCCCCAGCCCACCAGGTCCTGGAGCCTCGCGGGGGGCGGGTGCGGGAAAGCGGCCGTCCAGTGGGCCCAGAGTGTACGCCGGTCCCAGCAGGTGCGCCGTGCCCACTCCTCGACGGTTCGGGGCGGGGGGTACTCCACGAACAGTCTGCGGAGGGCGCGTCGGAGCGCACGCCCCCCGGGCATATCGTAGACGGCGGCTGCGGCATCCAGCCGTCCGAAGACGTCTTCAAACACTGCCTCCACCTCGCTCAGCGGTAGGGACCGCCACACCACTCTCTCGATGGGGATGGGGGCTAGGCTGGCGAGACTTTCCGGATCCCGACCGGTGAGGATCACGAGGGGGGTGAGGCAGGGATCGCGCTGGAGGCGGGGCAGGCTCTCAAGGTGGGGCCAGTCCCGGAAATCCTCGACCTCCACCACCAGACCCCGTGCCTGCCGGTGCCGCGCAATGAGCTCCGACCAGTCCGGTACAAGTTGGAACTCGACCGGCGGCGGGAACCGCCGGCGCCAGCCGGCGGCCGGGGCCCCATGGGCGTCGTGGACCAGGACGGGACGCTGGCTCGCCACGCTCGGACCTCCTACACCGCCACCCGCAGGACCTCCGCAGGCGTTGTGACGCCGTGGAGCACCAGCCGGACCCCGTCCTCCCTCAGCGTCCGCATCCCCGCCTCTCGAGCCAAGGTTCGGAGGGCGGTGGAGCCGGTGCGGCGGTGGACCTCGTCGCGGAGGGAGTCGTCGACCCGGAGCAACTCGTAGACGCCGGTCCGGCCAAGGTAGCCGGTGCCGCGGCACGCCTCGCACCCGCCACCCTCCCGGACATTGTCCGGGAGATCGTCCAGCGCACGGCGTTCCTCGTCGGTGGCGGCGCGCTCGACCGCGCAATGGCCGCACACGGCGCGGACCAGGCGCTGGGCCAGGACGGCCTCGACGGTGGAGGCGACCAGGTACGGCTCGAGCCCGAGGTCGAGGAGCCTGGTCAGGGCGCTGGCGGCGTCGTTGGTGTGCAGTGTAGAGAGGACGAGGTGGCCGGTGAGGGAGGCGTGGGTGGCGATCCCGGCGGTTTCCGGATCGCGGATCTCCCCCACCAGCAGCACGTCCGGATCCTGGCGGAGCAGCGCCCGGAGCGCCCGGGCGAAGGTCAGCCCCGCCCGGGTGTTCACCGGGACCTGGGCGACACCCGGCAGCTCGTATTCCACCGGGTCCTCGACAGTCAGGATCTTCTCCCGTCCGGTCCGCAAACGGTCCAGCGCGGCGTACAGGGTGGTGGTTTTGCCGGAGCCGGTGGGCCCGGTGGCAAGCACGATGCCGTTCGGCCGGGCGATGACCTCCCGGAATGCGGTCAGGGTGTCATCGGCCATGCCCAACTCCTCCAGGCCGATCCGGCCCTCCCGCGTGTCCAGCAGCCGGAGCACCACGCTTTCCCCGTGCAGCGTTGGGATGGTGCTGACGCGCACGTCCACCTCCCGCTCCTTGAGCCGGAGCCGGGTCCGGCCGTCCTGGGGCAGCCGTCGCTCGGCGATGTCCAGCTCGGCCATGATCTTCAGCCGGCTCACCACGGCCGCGGTGTGCTGGCGGGGCGGCCGGGGCGCGTCTTGGAGCACTCCGTCGATCCAGTAGCGGACGTCCAGCCCGCGGGCGTGCTGCTCGAGGTGGACGTCGGAGGCCCGGGTCTCGAGCGCCTCCAGCAGCAGCATGTTTACCAGCCGGACCACGGGCGCTTCGTTGGCCTGGCTGACCAAGTCGTCGAGGGCGGCGTCGTGGGACGACGGGTCGCTGTCGCCCTGACCGTGCCCTTTCCCGCCGAGCGCCCTCCGGTTCATCCCCTCGATGAGCGCCTCGGCGGTGGTGGCCTCGCCGCCGTAGGTGCGGCGAATGGCGGCGCGGACGTCATCTTCGGGCAGCAGGACGGGGACGGGCTCGGCGTCGAAGAGGAGGCGGAGGTCGTCGAGTGCGCGGGGATCGATGGCGTCGGCATCGCGCCAGGTTGCGACGAGGACGCGGCCATCGTCGCGGCGAACGGGGAGGAGGCCGTGGTGCTCGAGGTAATCAGCGCTGAGGTGGTCGGTGAGGGGGGCGAGGACCCGGAGGACGGCGGGGCCGAGCTCGGGGGTCACAGGCTGGCCCCTCCCCGTCCGCCATCGGGGACGGTGTCCGGGGGCACCGGCGCAGGCTCCGGCTCCAGCAGCGGCGCCGGGATTGCGGGGAGCAACTCGGTGCGACCCTCGATCGCGCCGCGGATCCGATCGACATCGCCGTCGGTCTCGACGATATGGGGAGTGAGGAAGAGGAAGAGCTCGGACTGAATGCGGTGGTCGCGGGTGGTGCCGAAGAGGTAGCCGAGGACGGGGATGTCCTTGAGGAAGGGAACACCGGAGCGGGTGCGGTCGCGCTGCTCGTCGATCAGGCCGCCGATGACAACGCTCTGGCCATCGCGGACGAAGAGTCGTGTGGCGGCCTCGCGGGTGGAGATGACGGGCGCGCCGAACTGGGTCTCGGAGGTGGCGGTGCTGACTTCCTGGATGACCTCGAGGTTGACGTACCCGTCGGGGTTGATTGTGGGGGTGATGGTCAGTTCAGTGCCGACGTCGCGGTACTGGACGATCTGGTCGCGGATAGCGGACTCGGTGGGGAGCGAGCGGAAGACCTGGACGAAGGGCCGCTCTGCGCCGACCAGAATGCGCGCCTCCTGGTTGTTCTGGGCCAGTACCACGGGCCGGGAGAGGATGCGGACGTCGCCGTTGGCCGAGAGGATGGAGACGGCGGCGTCGACGCCAAGGTAACCGAGGTCGCGGACCGTGAGGGTGAAATCGCCGCCGGCAGTGCCCCTGAGGGCAGCGCCGACGCGGTCGTCGAAGCCGGTGGAGAGGGAATCGATGGAGCCGAACGAGACGCCGACCTCGTGGTTTCGGTCACGGCGGACCTCGACGATGAGGACCTCGATGAGGGCCTGGAGAGGCCGGAGGTCGAGGGCGTCGATGGCCTGCCGGATGATGGCGTAGTCGGCCTCGGTGGCCCGGACCAGCAGCGAGTTGGTCAGCTCGTCGGGGACGATCTGGACATCCCCGGCGACCTCGGCCGGGAGCGCCGGGACGGCCACACCGCCAACGCCCACGGACACCTCCGGCTCCGCGTCCAGGCGGACGGGTGGGATCTGCCGGCCGGGGCTCATCCCGCCGGCGCGGCCCGCGGCCCCCGCC
>JBKGZE010000132.1:0-6516 GCA_046545735.1 Gemmatimonadota bacterium
CAGATCCTGCACGACACGCAGGTCCGCGCCACCGTCCAGCAGGTGCGTGGCGAAGGAGTGGCGGAGCGAGTGGACGGAGAGCTCGCCCGCGTCCGCCACGGCGTCCAGGTAGTCCTGCACGATCGCCTGGATCCGCCGGACCGTGAGCCGCCGCCCCGACCGCGAGAGGAACAGCGCGTCGCGGTCCGGGCGGCTGGCCCCCTGCACCACCTCGCGGCGCCTGAGCTCGTAGCGTCGGAGCGCCCGGACCGCCGCGCCCCCGAGCGGGACGATGCGCTCCTTTCGCCCCTTCCCGCGCACCTTGACCAGGTCGCCGAGCAGGTCCACGTCGCGGGGCGTGAGCCCCTGGAGCTCCGACACTCGCATGCCGGTGGCGTAGAAGGTCTCGAGGATGGCCAGGTCGCGGGCGCCCGGGAACCCGCCGTCGGCCGCGCGGTTCTCGGCCAGGATGAACATGCGGTCCACGTCGCCGCGGCTGAGCCAGGCGGGCAGCCTGCGCTCGAGTCGCGGGGAGCGGACCGTGCGGGCGGGGTTCGCGTCCACGAGCCCCTCGCGGTGGAGCCAGCGGTAGAGGCTCCGGACGGCGGACAGCTTGCGGCTGATGGTGCGCCGGGCCAGGCCGCGCCGGTTCAGGTAGCCGAGGTAGGAGCGGAGGTCGAGGCGGTCCACGTCCGCCCAGCTCCACCGGTCGCGCTGGGTATCGAGCCAGCCGCTGAACTGACCCAGGTCCCGCCGGTACGCGGCCACCGTGTGGGGGCTCAGCTGCCGCCCCTCATCCAGGTAACGGAGGTACTCCGCCAGCGGGACTTCCGGCGCGGGCGCGCTCATCGCTCCGATGGAGACGGCGAGTCCGAGCGCGGCGGGTCCGAGCGCGGCGGCGGGTCCGACGGCGGCGGGTCCGACGGCGATGGGGCCGACGGCGATGGGACCCCGACCGGCTCCATCCCCTGCTCGGCGATCCAGCTCGCGAGATCCGCCTGCGCCCGCGCCGCCTGCTTCTGCCGCTTCTCCTGCTTCTTCCGCACGCGCTGCCGCAGGGGGTCGACCAGGCCGAAGTTCGAGTTCATGGGCTGGAAGTCGTCGGGGTCCGCCTCGCGGAGGTAGCGGTAGAGGCCGCCGAGCATGGTGGTCGGGGGCGGCACGGTCGGCCGCAGCCCGCTGACGAGCCGGTGCAGGTTGATCCCGGCCAGGATCCCCGACGCGGCGGACTCGGTGTAGCCTTCCACCCCGGTGAGCTGGCCGGCGAAGACCAGGTCGGGGCGTATCTCCGGCGCGCCATAGGTCCCTAGCCGCGCCGGAAAGTTGAGGTACGTATTGCGGTGGATGGATCCCATGCGCAGGAACTCCGCGTCCTCGAGTCCCGGGATCATGCGGAAGATGCGGCGCTGCTCGCCCGTGCGGAGCCGCGTCTGGAAGCCCACGATGTTCCACATCTGGGCCTGGCGGTCCTCGCGCCGGAGCTGCACCACGGCGTGGGGCGTCTCGCCCGTGCGGGGGTCCGGGAGCCCGATGGGCCGCATGGGTCCGTAGCGCAGGGTCTCGATGCCCCGCTCCGCCATGACCTCCACGGGCAGGCACCCCTCGAAGTAGGGGATCTCCTCCCAGTCGTACCCCGGGTACGCCTCGGCGGCCTGGAGCTCGGCGATGAAGCGCTCGTACTGTGCCCGGTCCATGGGACAGTTCAGGTAGTCATCCCCCTCCCCCTTGCCCCACCGGGACCCGAGCCAGGCCACGTCCATGTTCACGGAATCGGCCGCGATGATGGGGGCGATGGAATCGTAGAAGGCCAGGCCGTCGTCGCCCAGGAGGTCCCGGATCTCGGCGGTGAGGGCGTCGGAGGTGAGGGGCCCCGTAGCGATGACGGCGGGGCCGGCGGGCAGCCCGGTCACCTCGCGCCGCTCGAGAGTGATCCGGGGGTGCGACTCCATCAGGTCGGTCATCCGGCGCGCGAAGACCTCGCGGTCGACCGCGAGCGCCGTCCCCGCGGGCACCCGGGACGCGTCGGCGGAAGCCAGGAGCACCGAGCCGAGGGCCCGCATCTCGGCCTTCAGGAGTCCGTGGGCGTTCCCGGTGTCCTCGCCCTTGAACGAGTTGGTGCAGACCAGCTCGGCGAGCCGGTCCGTCTGGTGGGCGGGCGTGCCGCGGACCGGCCGCATCTCCACGAGCGTCACCTCGTGCCCCCGCTCGGCGAGCTGCCACGCCGCCTCGCAGCCGGCGAGCCCGCCTCCCACCACGGTGACCTCCGCCATCTCGCTACACCCCCGCCGTCTCGGTTTCGACCGTCGCCGGCGCCATCTCGGCCTTGCACTCGAGGCACTTGTAGAAGTCGCCCCGCTTCCTGGTGTTCTTCGCGAGCAGGAGCGGGGCCCCGCACGTGGGGCACGCGGTCGCGACCGGGCGGTCCCAGGCCGACCAGTCGCACTCGGGGTAGCGCGTGCACCCCCAGAACGGCTTCCCCCGCCGCGTCCGCTTCTCGGCCACCTCGCCCTTCTGGCAGTCGGGGCAGACGAGGCCGGGGACCGTCAGCGGCTTCGTGAACCTGCACTTCGGGTGGCTCTCACAGCCGATGAAGGGGCCGAAGCGGCCGGTGCGTCGCAGCAGCGCGCCGCCGCACTCGGGGCACGCCTCGCCGGTGGGCTCGGGCTGGGGTCGGGCCCCGTCCAGGGATCGGGTGTAGCGGCAGTCGGGGTAGCCGGAGCAGCCGGCGAACCGGCCGTACCGGTTCCAGCGCACCGCCAGCGGCTTGCCGCAGTCGGGACAGGCCTGGTCCGAGAGTTCCATGAGGGAGCGGAGGATCTCCTCGCTGTTCTCCTCCCCCCGCTTCAGCTGCCGCTGGAAGGGTCCGTAGAAGGTCTCGAGGACCGCGCGCCAGTCCAGCTCGCCCTCCTCGATCCGGTCGAGCTCCTCCTCCATCCCGCTGGTGAACCGGACGTCGAAGAGGTCGGGGAAGATCCGGACCAGCACCTTGGCCACGGTCTCGCCGAGGGGCGTGGTGACGAACCGGCGCTTGTCCATGGACACGTACTTCCGGTCCCGGAGCGTGGAGATGATCTGGGCGTACGTGGATGGCCGTCCGATCCCCTGCTTCTCGAGCTCCTTCACCAGGCTGGCCTCGGTGTAGCGGGGCGGCGGCTGTGTGAAGTGCTGGTTGGGGTCGAGCCCATCCAGCTCCGCGGTCTGGCCCCGCTCCATGGGCGGGAGCGGGGCGAGGTCGTCGAGGGTACGGCGGTCGCCCTCCTCGCGGGCCTCCTGATAGAGCCGGGTGAAGCCGTCGAACGTGAGCACCGAGCCGGTGGCGCGGAACAGGTACCGTCGTCCGCCGCCGGCGAGATCGAAGTCGATGGTGGTGGTGTCGTAGATGGCCGGTGGCATCTGGCCGGCCATGAACCGGAGCCAGATCAGCTCGTACAGCCGGTACCCGTCCCGATCCAGGTAGCGCCTGACCGAGTCGGGCGTGCGGGTGGGTTCGGTGGGGCGGATCGCCTCGTGGGCCTCCTGCGCGCCCTTCTGCTGCTTCCCCGCCCAGAGACGCGGCGCGGCCGGCACGTACCGGGCGCCGAACCGCTTCTCCAGGTAGCCGCGGGCCGCGCCGGCCGCGGAGCCGGCGACGCGGGTGGAGTCGGTCCGCATGTACGTGATCAGCCCGGTGGCGCCGCCCGGCAGGTCGACGCCCTCGTACAGCTGCTGCGCGACGCGCATGGTCTGGCGGGCGTTGAACCCGAGCCGCTTCGCCGCTTCCTGCTGCAGCGTGGAGGTGGTGAAGGGCGGTGGCGGGTTCTTCCTGCGCTCGCGCCGCTTCACGGCGGTCACCGTGAACGGCACGCCGGCGACGTCGTCGACCACCCGCCGGGCCTCGGCCTCGTTCTCGAGCCTGAACCTCTTCCCGTCGATCTGGTGCAGCGAGGCCTCGAAGTGCTGGTCGGCGGCCCGGAGTCGGGCCCCGACGGTCCAGTACTCCTCGGGCACGAACCCCCGGATCTCCTCCTCCCGCTCGGCGATCAGCCGCAGCGCCACGGTCTGGACACGGCCGGCGCTGAGCCCGCGGCGGATGGGCCTCCACAGCAGCGGGCTCACCTGGTAACCCACGAGCCGGTCCAGGATGCGACGCGCCTGCTGCGCCTCGACCTTGCGCATGTCCAACCGCTCGGGGCGATCCAGCGCCCGGCGCACGGCGTCGCGGGTGATCTCGTGGAAGCGGACGCGGCCGAAGCGGCCTTTGCCGTCCGCCGGGTCATAGCCGAGCTGCTCGGCCACGTGGTAGGCGATGGCCTCACCCTCGCGATCCGGATCGGTGGCCAGCAGGATCCGCCGTGCGTTCTTCGCCGAACGGGACAGCTCGCGGATCACCTTGCCCTTCCCGCGGATCGTCACGTACCGGGGCTCGAAGCCGGCCTCGACGTCCACGCCGAGCTCGCGCTCCGGCAGGTCACGGACGTGGCCCACCGACGCCTGAACCGCGTAGCCGGCGCCCAGGTACTTCGCGATCGTCCGGGCTTTCGCCGGCGACTCGACGATCACCAGACTCCTGATCTCGCTCATCATCCTCCTGGTCGAGGCGCATCCACGTCCTGCCCTGCAGCGTCGTGCGCACGATGCACCGGGGGCGGGGACAGCGCCATGGCGCACCGGGGCAGGATGCCGGGGCGGCCGGGGCTCCGGAGCATGCGGGATCGAGCGCCGGGCGTCAACCGCGGCGCCGCGGCACGTCCGATGAGGCCCCGGCCGGGCGCGGGACCCGTGGCCAATGACGAACGGAGCGAGGCAGACGCCCCGCTCCGTTCGGTGGTGCCCCTGGTTCTCGCGAACCCGCCTACGGCGCGGCGTACGGCTCCAGGTCGCGCCGCCTGACGTTGACGATCACCACGCCACCCGCGCTCGTGATCCCGTACAGCTTGGCCACGACGCAGTCCAGGTCCGTGGGACAGGTCAGCCCGGCGTTGTCCGTCGCGAGCGGCGGTCCCGCGCGCAGCGGGCCGACGACGTCGTCGCGGATGATCAGCTTGTTGACCTGGTTGAAGTGGAACGTGTTGACCTCGTCGATGGAGTGCTCGGACGTGCCGGTGAAAGCCGCGCCGGCGCCCGTGCCGTCCGTGTGCCCTCCGTCGGTCACGGCGTCGTGCTCGGGGTGGAAGGCCGCGCCCGCCCCGCCCAGCTCCTCCTGCCGATACAGCCCCTGCAGCCGCAGGTCCGGTGTGAAGAAGTAGGTGGCCTCGAGGCCGCGCGCCACGCCCAGCGAGCCGTTCTGGTTCAGCCCCACGCCGAGGACCTGCTCGGACGCGTTGTTCACCAGGTCGCCGATCTGTACCTCGTCGGAGATCTGGGCCTGCTCCTCCCCGTGCCAGAGCAAGATCCGGCCGGTGGGGGACTTCGCGCCCTCGCCGATGGCGATGGTGCCCCGGTCGCCGGAAGCGGACACGAAGGTGGTGTCCGACCAGGCGAGCGCATCGAAGTCCCAGGTCCCCCGCATGTAGAAGGGGTAGAACATCGGCGCCTGCGTGCCCATTCCGCGGGCGTCCATCACGGCCTGGAGCCGGGCGTTCACGATAGCTATGGCATCCGCGATCTGCGCCTGCCACTCGGTGTTGTAGATCACACGGTCCGGGTAGCCCGGCTCGTGCATGAACACCCGCACGCTGTCGCTCCCCTCGGCCACCGGCTTCACCAGGATGCTGTCGACGTTCGCCAGCACCACCGTGGTCTCGTCCTCCGCGTTCACCATGTCGCCGGTGAGGAGGAACCGATCCTCGGGGCGGTCCGCGCCGGAGCCCGGGTCCGGGTTCACGTGGACGAACCGTACGGTGGTGGTCGGTGCGGCCTCGGTTCCGAGTGTCGAGTAGACGATCCGGAGCAGTGAGTCCTGGGCGAGGAACTGGGGCCGGTCGGCCAGATCGTAGTGCTCGACGGTGTAGCGGACGCCGCCGAAATCGTCCGACTCCTCCTTGATCTCGTACAGGATCGAGTTGGGCGTGCGAAGCCGCACCACGTCCACTTCCTGCACGAGCGACGCGTTCGGGTCGAGGTGCACCAGCGACATGTTGGTGCCGCCCGAGTTGCCCACGATCAGGGTGCGGGCGCGCTCGCCCGGCGTGACGCTGATCCCACCGAAGTCGGTCTCGGCGTCGGACACTTCCCGCTCGCCGATGAAGATCCCCCACGGCTCGGAGCCGACCTGGACGGGGTCGTTGAACCGGTTCTGCCTGAAGTCCGCGTCGAGCTGGAGGAACTCGACCAGGTTGTCCGTGATGTTGGACAGGAAGAGCCGGTCGTCCACCGTGTCGATGGCCAGGTCGGCGATGGTGGCGTCCCGGTTTTCCAGCAGGACGGTCACGCCGCGGACGGCTTCGATCTCGAGGAGCAGCCCGGCGGTATCGGCGGCCTCGTAGTACTGGTCGGGTGCGTACGTGTCCGGGTCGCACGGGCGCTGCTCATCGGTGCCCACCGCGCAGGCCACCTGGCCCGTCGTGTCAGCGGCGAAGCCGTGGAGTTCATCGAGCGACGTGTCCGAGACGAGATGGG
>JBKGZE010000133.1:0-6513 GCA_046545735.1 Gemmatimonadota bacterium
GGAGGCGACGGACCGGATCCGCACGTCCCGGGCGTTGTCTCCACCGGCCGAGTCGGCCACCCGCACCGGGACGTACTCGTTGAGGGTGTGGTTCAGGACGCGCCAGTAGTTGTCCCCGGCGCGGAGCTCCTGGCCGTCGATGGCCAGGACGTAATCGCCCACCTCGAGGCCGAGCCACTCCCGGTCCGCCGGGCCGTCGCGGTAGATGTGGCTGATGCGGTAGCGCCCGTCGGCCGGCTCCAGCTCGAACCCCAGGTAGCGGGAGGAGTACTCACGGTCCATGTCCCGGCTGGAGGGGCCGCGCACGCCCACATGGGACGCGTTCAGCTCCCCGATCATCTGGTTGGCCAGGTCGTACGCGTCCTCGTACGTGCCCACGTGGGGGAGAAGCGGCTCGTAGATCTCGCGTACGCCCGCCCAGTCCACGCCGTGCATGTCGGCGTCGTAGAAGCGGTGCTTCATGACCCGCCAGCTCTCGTCGAAGATCTGCGCCCACTCGCCCCGCATGTCCACGAACACGGGGAAGGAGAACGAGATCCGCTCCTTCTTCCCACTCGACAGCGTCACGCGGTGGACCTCGCCGCCGAGCCCGGAGCCCGACGCGCGCTCCCGGAAGAACGCGGCCTTCCGGTCCGCCGTGGGCGTGAGCCCCGGGAACGACCCGGAGGCCACCTTCTTCCGGTCCTCGCCGTCCAGCCCGATGGCGAAGAGGGCGGGCCCGTCATCGTCGCGGGAGGTGAAGTAGACGGTCTGGCCGTCCTTCGAGAGGAAGAACGCGCCCACGCCGTCGTCCTCGCTGGTGAGGCGCTCCGCGCGTTGGTCGATCCCGTCCACATCCACGGTCACCGACGCCTCGTCCTCGGCTTCGTCGCGATCCCCACGTTCGGCGCGCTCGCCCCGCTCGTCGTTCCCGTCCTCCTGCTTACGGGCCCGCACCAGCGGGTCATCCGGGTCCTCGGTGAGCCGGGTGAGGGAGACGGTGAAGAGCTGGTACTCGCCGTCGCGATTGGACCGGAAGACCAGCCGCTCGCCGTCGGGAGTCACGACGCCGCCGTAATCGCGGAAGGGGTTGGGGGTGACGTCGAGCTCGCGACGCGCGTCGAGGTCGAAGAGGTACACGTCGCTGTTCATGTCCTCGTCGGCCCGGGTGTAGACGAGCCACCGGCCGTCGGGCGCGTACTCCGTCAGGTTGTAGCCGCCGGCCTGGTTGTAGGCCAGCTCGGTAGTGCGGCCGGCCGCCACGTCCACCTCGAAGAGCCGGTTCGCCGCCTCGAAGGCGATCCGCGACCCGTCGGGCGCCCACACGAAGCCTCCCTTCGCCGAGGCGTGGTCCGTCAGGCGACGCCGCTCGCCCGTCTCCACCTCGTACACCCAGATCTGCTCCTCGCCTGACTCGTCCGAGACGTACGCCAGGAGGTCCCCGTCGGGCGACCACCGCTGGTGGCGGTCCCGGCGCGGGCTGCTCGTCACCTGCGTCTTCTCCCCCACCTTCGGGTCCGTGGGGACGATGAAGATCTCGCCGCGGTAGTCCACGGCCAGGTAGGCGCCGTCAGGCGACGGCGCGAAGCCTTCCGCCCGGTTCTGCACGTCGATCCAGTCGACGCGGCTGTCCTGGGACTCGAACGCCAGCTCCACCGTGATCTTCCGGGGCTCACCGTCGGGCAGCTCGAGCACGTGCAGCTCGTGGTCCCGGGTGAAGATGATGGCGCTGCCATCGGGGCTGATGGCCGGGTGCCGGACGCCGCCGGTGGTGAACCGGGTGACCTGCTCCGCCGCGCCGCCCTCGGGCGAGGTCCGCCAGAGGTTGAACGTGCCATCCCGCTCCGAGACGAAGTAGATCCGGCCGTCGGCGCCCCACATGGGCAGCGCGTCGTGCACGTGGCCGCGGGACTCCCGGAGATCCGGGTCCGTGAGCTGGGTGAACTCGCCGGTGGCCAGGTCCTGGACCCAGATGTCCGTGCTGTAGTTGCCCCGGTAGCCCTTCCGGGTGTCGTTGAACGGGAGCCGGTTGAAGGCCAGCATGGCGCCGTCCTGGCGGAACATCCCGGCCGAGCCCATGTCCATCCCCAGGGGCTCGGGGAGCCCGCCGTCCAGCGGGACCACGTGCAGTGGCGACGCGAAGGGGTCGGCCCCGCGACGCGTCGCGGTCACGATCCCGGTGCCGTCCGGCGTCCAGTAGAGGACCTGGTCCGCCCCGGTGTAGAAGGTGAGCTGGCGCGGCTCGCCGCCCTCCGCAGGGACCACCCAGACATCCGCGTTGCCCATCCGGTCACTGGTGAACGCCACCCACTCCCCGTCGGGCGAGAAGCGCGGCGCCACGTCACGGGCCAGGTGGCTCGTCAGCCGGCGGCCCTCGGTGCCATCCGCCCGGGCGATCCAGATGTCGCCCTGGTACGAGAAGACGATCTGCCCGTGGCTGATGTGCGGATCCCGCATGAAGCGGATCGGGTCGGCATCGACGGGAGTCGCGGTAACGGCGATGAGCGCGGCGCCCAGCAGCAGGACGGCCAGGGGACCGCGGCGGCGCGGAATGCTCTGCATGGCGTGTGTCGGATCGAGTGCGTCGGGGGGCGCCCCCGGACCCGCCGAACGCGGGCGGCCGGTGAGCGCGTCGAACGGGGATGATAGTACGCCGCAGGGCAGGCTTACGCCACACGACATCGGCCGCGCCGCTGCCCAGGCACCGCGGGCGTCGCGCCTGGCGCCGCAGGGCCGACCAGCGTCACACGCAGATGGGCCCTTCGGGTCGCCGGCGCAGGTGTGAACGCGCCCGGCGCCGATCTACCGGACCAGGAGACCTCCCCGCTGGTAGATGCTCATCTGCACCTCGGAGAAGCTGCCCGCGACGGTCTCCCCCGTGGGGAGCCGGATGGTCTGGTTCCGGAGGTCCACCTCGATCTCGTCGCCGTCCGCCAGGCCTTTCGAGAGGAGATCCGCCGTCACGATGGGGAAACCCTTGTTGATGGCGTTCCGCTCGTAGATGGCGCCGAACGACCGGGCGATCACCACGGAGATGCCCAGGCTCTCGAAACAGTCCACCGCTTGCTGGCGGGATGATCCGGCGCCGAAGTTCTTGCCGGTCACGACGATGTCCCCGGGCCCGGCCTTCTGCGCGAAATCCTCCCACCCCTCCAGGTTGTCGAACGTGTACTGGCCCATCTCCGCCATGTCGGTGATGGTCAGGTACCGATTGTGGAAGATCATGTCGGTGTCGATGTTGTCGACCGGGATGACCCAGACCCTGCCGCGCAACACCTCGGGCTTCTCCTCGGGTCGGTCCTGGAAGGGCGACGGGCCTCCGGAAGCCTCCCGGGCCTCCTCGCCGCGGGCGAAGAGGACCGGGGAGTCGGGGATCCGGTCCGGCAGGGCGATGACGCCCGCCACGGCCGAAGCGGCCACCACGGCCGGGGACGCCAGGTAGACCTCTCCCTTCCCCTGCTTGCCCGCGAAGTTCCGGTTCCCCGTGCTGATGGTGACCTCACCGGGCCCGTTCTGACCCACCTGGCCCGCGGCGCAGCCCGCGCACCCCGCGTTGCTGACCAGAGCCCCGGCCTCCTTGAAGACCTGGATGAGCCCCGCCTCGAGGCACTGGCGCCAGATCGCGTCCGTGCTGGGCACGATCTTCAACACCACGCCGGGTGCCACGCTTCGCCCCTTCAGGATCTCGGCGGCCGCCTCCATGTCCTCGAACCGCCCGTTCGTACAGGACCCGATGAAGGCCGATCCGACCTTGGTCCCGACCAGGGTGCTGGCGTCCACCACGTCTTCCGGATGGCCGGGGCGGGAGACCTGCGGACCCAGCCCCTCGATGTTCACCTCGATGGTGGACTCGTAGGCGGCGTCGGGATCCGCGTAGACGCCGTCGACGGGCGCGCCGCTGGCCCGGCCGCAGTACTCCAGGACCGCCTGGTTCGGAGGGAACAGCGCGATGATCCCCCCCATCTCGGTGGCCATGGAGGAAATGGTGATGCGGGAGGCGAGGGACAGCTCGTCGACGATGTCGCCGTAGACCTCGGCGGCGTATCCCAGGAGGCCGTTGGCTCCGGTGACCTTCAGGATCGCCAGCGTGATGTCCTTCGCCGACGCGGCCGGCGACGGGCGCCCTTTCAAATGCACCTTCACCGTCGGGGGGACCTTGAACCAGACCTTCCCGAAAGCGAACGCCTGGGCGATGTCCACGTCGCCCATCCCCTGCCCGAACGCCCCGATGGCGCCCAGGATGTTCGCGTGGCTATCCGTGGATACGAAGGTGGAGCCGGGAACGGCCAGCCCCTCGTCGATCGCCAGGTGTGTGCCGATCCCCGCGTTGATGTCGTAGACCTCGATCCCCTGCCCGCGGGCGAACTCCCGGCAGATCTGCTGGTTCGTGGCGTACTTCTGGTCCGAGCCCCCGGGATTGCAGTCGAAGGTGAACACGGTTCGGGACGGGTCGGCCACGGGAAGGGCATGGTCCCGCAGGTTCTTCACCACGTTGGCGCCGCCGAAATCCCGGGCGGCCCGGACGTCGATGGTCACGTCCACGATGTCGCCCGGCTCCACGTCGTGCCCCGCGTGCTCGCCGATGATCTTCTCGATGATGGTCCTGCCCACGGATGCGCTCCTCCGGTTCGATCCTTATCCCGGCCCGACGACG
Source organism: Gemmatimonadota bacterium (assembly GCA_046545735.1). Taxonomy (GTDB): domain Bacteria; phylum Gemmatimonadota; class Gemmatimonadetes; order Longimicrobiales; family RSA9; genus JAWVYT01. The sequence goes on from JBKGZE010000133.1 coordinate 4,634, forward strand.
GCCGCCTCCCCGGTGGCAATCTCGGTGAGCGGCAAGCCTCGATCAATGCCCGCCATATCCACGACGGGATGCTGGCCCACGGTTTGAAGTGATGGGAACCGAGCCGGAGCGCCAGCACCCGGCACGTCATCCTGTACCGTCCAGCCGCGAAAACGCAGACCTGACCTGATCCCCATGACCGCCTCATCCTCGTACTCAGTCAGAGCTCATATCAGACGATTTGGAGTGTGGACCATGAAGGCTGCGCTGTTGCTTCTGTTTGCAGTGGTGTTCGGCGCATGCGAATCCGAAGGGGAGCCCGCCACTACCGGCGACGCTGACCATGACTCCGCGTTTGCCGCCCTTCAGGACCGCGGCGGCGCGGCGGAGGGCATGGGCGTGGACCAGTACGCATCGGCGCACCGCTTCGACGATCGCCCGAACGGCGGGCGCATCGAGCTGCAGGACACGGCCGGCGACGACGCGGCCGTGGACCGGATCCGCACGCACATGCAGCAGATCGCCGAGGCCTTTGCGAGCGGAGACTTCAGCGCCCCCGGGTTCGTCCATGCCATGGATGAGGTGCCCGGTACCCGCGTGATGGCCGAACGCCGGGAGCTTATCCGGTACGAGTACGCGCCGCTGCCACGCGGCGGTGAGGTCCGTATCGAGACGGCCGACTCGACGGCACGTCGGGCGATCCACGAATTCCTGGCATTCCAGCGGCTCGACCACCGGGCCATGGGACACGACCTGCACTGACCGCGGTTGTAACCCCACTGGATGCAGCTTCGAGAAGGCGTGCCGCCAAAGCCTACTCCGCGTACGGTACAACCGCGCCGGCGATCCACTGGACGAGTCCTTCCATATCAAGACTTCCGTCAGCCACCCGAATCATGACCTCCACCACCTCTGCCTCCGGAGCCTCGACCTCGAAGCCGTTCAAGATGAGGAACACGTTCATGGCCACGAACGCCGTTCGCTTGTTCCCATCCAGGAATGGATGGTTCCTCGCCAGCCCGAATCCGTATTCGCCTGCGAACCGTGGCAGGGTTGCATCCGGAGCATAGCTCCAGACATTGCGAGGACGGGCCAGGGCTGATTCCAATAGGCCCTCGTCCCTCAGCCCCGCCTGCCCGCCGTGCTCGCGTATCTGATCGGCATGGACCGCCTCGATGATCGTGCGGCTCAGCCAGACCGGCTCGTCCACGGCTTCTACTTGGACAGCTCGCGCAGAGCGTTCCGGTACTTCCCGGCCGTCCGCTGATACGCCGCCATGGCCCGCTCGAATGTCGGGTCGTACGGCGTGAGCAGGATCCCCTGCCCCGTCTCGATGACGAACACCTCATCGCCAGGCTTCACGTGCAGGCGATCTGCCATGTCCTTCGGCAGAGTGGCCCCGATCGACCCACCAACCTGACGGAGCGTTATCTTCTTGACCATTCTCTTCCCCCCTCGCAGGAGTTCACTCCCGCAAAGTAGCACATATATGCTACACGGGCAAGATGGCGTCGTTCCGGGCTCCTGGCGGAGCCTACCGGGAAGTTGTCGGCAGCACTCCGCCCGGTCGCCCGAAGTGGGGCGTGACGTCCCCTTCCGCCGCCGCTTCGCCGACGGGAGCCACGAAGCGCTTCTGCGAGGTTGACCAGTACAGCGCGCCGACCTCGTCGTGGGGCCGGCTCGCGATGAATGCATCCGCCTCCTCCAGCGCCCGGAGCCACTCCTGCTTCGCGTGGACCAGGTCGACGGGGTGCGCCAGGTCCAGTCGGGCCACCTCCTCCGGACGGTAGCGGCCTCTTCTCCGGAGCTGCTCGAGGAGCGACACCGGCGTGAAGCCGGGGTCCTTCCCTGCCGCGGCCCACACCAGCGCGCCGAGCGGGAGCACCTCCCGGTGCAGGTAC
>JBKGZE010000134.1:0-6497 GCA_046545735.1 Gemmatimonadota bacterium
AGAACACCCTGCGGGAGCTCTTCAGCGAACTGGGCGATCAGGACTTCCCGACGAAGAACTGCGAGTTGATCCAGCTGTCCGAAGAGGATCGCGAGGGCATCCTCGCGCAGAACGACCAGTTCCCTTTCGACTTCGAGAACGAGCCGTTCTCCATGAGCCTCGGGATCTCCGTGCCGGTATTCCAGGGTCTGTCGCGCAGGCAGCAGCTGGAGGCGGCGCAGGCGCAGGCGGACGACGCGCGCTGGCAGTTGCGGGCGCGGGAGCTGGCGACGCGTGCGGATGTGGAGACGGCGTATCGTGACCTGAACACGGCATACCGTGCCGCGCAGCTCGAGGTGCGCAACCGCGAGGTCGCGGAAGACCAGCTGCGGCTGGCCCGGGAGCGCTACCGGGTGGGCGCTGCGGCCTTCCTGGAGCTGATGGAAGCAGAGGCGCTGATGGCCCGGGCGGACCGGGAGTACCTCCTCGCGGTGTATACATTCCAGGAGTCGTTGACGGCGCTCGAGCAGGCCGTCGGTCAGAGCCTGGTAATCCCAGAGAACTGAGCACACCATGAACCGCAAGAGCAAGATCTTCCTCGGCATCGGTGCCCTGGTCGTCATAGCGGGGGCCGGGATCGCCGGGCTCACCACCCGGGGTGGCGAGGGCGTGGGTGTCCGGACGGCGGAAGTGGAGAAGCGTGACCTGGAGTCGATGGTGCGCGCGAGCGGCTGGATCCAGCCGCGTGTGGCGGTGGACGTTCAGTCGGACATCATGGGGCGGGTGACGGCCCTCTACGTCCAGGAGGGGGACGCTGTCGAGCGGGGGCAGGTGCTGCTGCGGATCGACCCGACGCAGTTCGAGGCGGCGGTGGCGCGGGCCCGGGCGGGCGTCAGCGAGGCAATGGCGCGCGAGGCGCAGAGCCGGGCATCGCTCCTCCAGGCGGATCAGGCGCTACGACGCGCGGAGGAGATGCTGCGGCGGGACTCGCAGCTGATCAGCACCCAGCAGTTCGAGGAGGCCGAGACGCAGGCGCAGGTGCAGCGGGCGCTGTACCAAGCTTCGACGCACGGTGTGGAGATCGCCCGGGCCGCCCTGGAGGAGGCCGAGGATCGGCTCGGGAAGACGGTGATCCGCTCCCCCCTCGACGGGATCGTCACTCGCCTGAACGTCGAGGAGGGCGAGACGGCCATCGTGGGCATGCAGAACAACCCGGGCAGCCTGCTCCTGACCGTGAGCGACCTTTCGGTCATGGAAGCGGTGATCCGGGTGGACGAGACCGACGTGCCCGGGCTGGCGCTGGGCGACAGCGCCGTCCTCACCATCGACGCCTTCTCCCGTCGCAGATTCACCGGTCGTGTGACCGAGATCAGCCACAGCTCGACGGTGGACCCGGACACGCGGGGGCTGAGCCAGCAGTCGCAGGCGGTCGACTTCGAGGTGGTGATCACGCTGGATGACCCGCCTCCCACCGTCCGGCCGGACCTCTCGGCCACGGCGGAGGTCATCACGGAGAACCGGCCCTCGACGCTGGCCATACCGATCATCGCCCTGACGGTACGCGAGCGCGAGGACCTGGAAGCGCTGGACGACGACCTCACCGGCGAGCAGGCCGCGGTGGCGAGCGCGCTGCTCGGTGACGACCAGGACGACATCGAAGGTGTGTTCGTGATCCGCGATGGCAAAGCCCACTTCCGGCCCGTCGAAGTCGGGATCACCGGCCGCGAGCACTTCGAGGTGCTGACCGGGCTGGCCGAGGGGGACACGGTGGTCGCGGGCCCCTACGAGGCGGTGCGCGCGCTAAACGATGGCGAAAGGATACGCGTCCTCACTGATGCGAGCGGGAACGCGGAGTCCACCGAGGAGTCGGCATGAGGGGCATCGAGCGAGGGATCATCCACACCGAGGGACTGACGAAAGACTACGAGCTGGGGGCCGAGACGGTGCGCGCGCTGCGCGGCATCGATCTCGAGGTCCAGCGCAACGAGTACGTGGCCATCATGGGGCCCTCGGGCTCGGGCAAGTCGACGCTGATGAACCTGATCGGCTGTCTCGACACGCCCACCGCCGGCGAGTACTGGCTCAACAACAAGGCCGTGGCGGGCCTCAACGATGATCAGCTCGCGGCGATCCGGAACCGGGAGATCGGGTTCGTCTTCCAGACCTTCAACCTGCTCCCCCGGGCCACGGCCCTCCACAACGTGGAGCTTCCGCTCATCTACGGCGGGACCGGCGCGCGGGAGCGGCGGGAGCGCGCTGAGCATGTGCTGGCGCAGGTGGGGCTCGCGGATCGTATGGACCACCGACCCAGCGAGCTGTCGGGCGGACAGCGGCAGCGAGTGGCGATCGCGCGCGCCCTGGTCAACGACCCGGCGATCCTCCTGGCGGATGAGCCCACGGGGAACCTGGACACGCATACGGGCGCCGAGATCATGGCGCTGTTCGATGAGCTCCACGACGCCGGCCAGACCATCATCGTGGTAACGCACGAGCACGACATCGCCGAGCACGCCCATCGCGCCATCACCCTGCGCGACGGGGTGATCGAGTCCGATTCCATAAGACGGGCAGCGGTAGGGGCGTGAGCCCGCGGGAAGCCATCCGGCTGGCGCTCGCCCAGATCCGAGCCCAGAAGCTGAAGAGCTTCTTCAGCGTGGTAGGCGTCATCATCGGGGTCATGTTCCTCATCGCGGTGATCAGCATCGTGGAGGGCATGAACCGGTACATGGAAGAGGACTTCGCGAAGACCATCTTCGGTCTGAACACCCTCACCGTGAGCCGCAGTCCCTCGGTGCAGATGGAGACGAGCCGGGAGCAATGGCGGGAATGGCGGCGCCGGCCTCAGCTCCGGATCGACGACGCCGCGGCCATCGGCGAGCAGCTCGAGATCCCGGCGCTGGTGGCGGTCGAAAGCATGAGCATGGGGCGGGCCAAGTCATCCCGCGGCGCGGAGGTGGAAGGCGTCTGGCTGACGGCCGCCAGCGCCGACTTCTTCCGGATCCGCGAGATGGAAGTGGATCGGGGTCGCCTGTACGGTCCGCACGAAGACGAGGCCGGGCTCCCGGTGGTGGTTCTCGGCGCGGAGACGGCCGACAAGCTTTTCGGCGCGCTGGACCCGCTGGGGCGGACCGTGCGCATCGACAACGTGGCGTTCGAAGTGATCGGAATCCTGGAGTCCCAGGGCAAGCTGTTCGGCCTCTCGCTGGACAACCGGGCCATCGCCCCCGCGCGCTCCGCCATGGGGCGGCTCACGAATGCCCGTCACGTGGTGGACAACATCCTCGTCAAGACCGACGACCCACTGGCGCTGCAGGCGGCGCGAGTGGAGGTCGAGGCGATCATGCGGGTCCGACACCGACTCCGCCCCGACGAGCCGAACACGTTCGAGATCGAGACGAAAGACGAGTCCATGAGCTTCTGGGAAACGCTCAGCCGGATTCTCTTCATCGCCTTCCCGGCCCTCGTGGGGATCGCGCTGGTGGTGGGCGGGATGGTGATCATGAACATCATGCTCATGTCGGTCGTGGAGCGGACTCGGGAGATCGGGATGCGGAAGGCGGTCGGCGCACGCCGGCGAGACATCCTGATGCAGATCCTCGTGGAGTCCAGCGTGCTGTCGTTCACCGGCGCGGCCATCGGCATCGGGCTGGGGCTCATCCTGGCCCAGGTGGTGGAGGCCGTTTCGCCGATGCCCGCGGCGGTGGGCCTGCACTGGCTGGCCATCGCCGCGGGGATGGGGATCGTGGTGGGCGTGGTGGCGGAGCTGTATCCCGCATCCCGGGCGGCGAAGCTCGACCCCGTCGTGGCGCTGAGAGCGGAATAGCATGCGGATCGCCGGCGCGGCCGAACGGGTACGGGAAGCGGTCTTCATCGCCCTGGAGCAGCTTCGGGCGAACAAGTTCCGCTCCGTCATGACGATCCTCGGCATCGTGATCGGCGTGGCGACGGTCGTGATCATGTCCGCGGCCGTGGCCGGGATCCGCGAGCAGGCGATGGACGGGATCGAAGCTGCGGGTCCCAAGAACTTCATCGTCGCCCGGTACGACTTCGTAGGGATCCAGGTCAGCGCAGGCGGCCGTCCGCCGTGGGCCGACAACCCGTACGTGACGGCCCGTGAGGCCGAGCGGCTCCGGGACCTGTCCCATGTGCGCACCGCCATCATCGAGGTCTACCAGAACGCCTCGTTCGAGGGACCACGGGGCGGAACGCCCATCGACGCGGGGGTCGCGGGCGAGAGCGAGGGCTGGGACGAGTTCACGCTGGGCGACTTCATCGCGGGTCACAACTTCATCCGCTCCGACGTCACCGGCTCGCGGGCGGTGGCGGTGCTCACGCCGGGGCTGGCCACGGCCCTGTTCGGGGCGCTCGACCCGATCGGCCGTACGGTGCGGGTGAACGGGCGACCGTTCACCGTCATCGGCGTGTTCAGGCCGAGAAGCAACATCTTCAGCGGTGAGGAGCAGCAGATGGCGGTGATCCCCTACACGGCCGTGCTCAAGCACCTGAAGGCGTGGCCGGGCCACCTGCGTGCGCTGGTGGTGACCGCCGACGGCTCTGCCCAGTCGCAGGCCATCGACCAGGTCATCGGGACCCTGCGCGGCATGCGCGGGCTCCGGCCCGGCGAGCCGAACGACTTCGCGATCATCAAGCAGGAGCAGGTGCTGGAGACCTTCAACAAGATCACGGGCGTCTTCTTCATCGTCATGGTCGGGCTCTCCTCCGTGGCGCTCCTGGTGGGTGGCGTCGGCGTGATCGCCATCATGATGATCTCGGTGACGGAGCGGACCCGGGAGATCGGGGTGCGCAAGGCGCTCGGGGCGCGCCGACGCGAGATCCTCTGGCAGTTCCTCTTCGAGGCGTCCACCCTGACGGTGGCCGGTGCGGCCGTGGGCCTGCTGCTGGGGGCCCTGGCCGCCTGGATCATCCGGGCCGCCACGCCGATCCCGGCGGACATCCAGCCGGGCGCGGTGATCGCGGCCCTTTTCATGGCGGCGATCGCGGGCGTATTCTTCGGCCTCTTTCCTGCCTGGCGAGCTTCGCGGCTCGACCCGGTGGAAGCACTGCGGTACGAGTAGATCGGGGGCCTCCGGGCACCGGTCCCGTGACCGCGCCCGTGGACGACCAGCGCCCGAACCGCATGTCGGTACAGCCTCTCGATCTCCTCGCCATCGCAGCCCACCCCGATGACGCCGAGCTGCTCTGCGGTGGCACGCTGATCCAGGCCGCGGAGTCCGGCCACCGGACCGGCGTCCTCGACCTCACCGGCGGCGAGGCGGGAACGGCCGGGAGCGTCGCGCTTCGCGCCCGGGAGGCCGAGCGCGCCGCCGAGATCCTCGGCCTGGCCGCGCGCCGGACCGCCGGCCTCCCGGACGGCGCCCTCGAGAACACGCCGGCGGCGCGCGTCACCGTGGCGGCCATCCTCCGGGAGCTCAAGCCCGATACCGTCATCCTGATGTGGCCGGAGGCACGGCACCCGGACCACCGTGCCGCGAGCCGGCTCGGTCACGACGCCAGCTTCGTGGCGGGGCTTCGGAAGGCGCCCATCCCGGGGGAGCCGTTCCGTCCCCGGAAGGTGCTCTACGCGATGACGTACCGCGAGCACGCCGGGAAACCGACGTTCGTGGTCGACATCAGCGCCCAGATGGAGCGGAAGCTCGAGGCCATATTCGCCTTCGACTCCCAGTTCGAAGGGAAGAAGGGGATGGGCGAGGTCTACCCGGGCGGGGGCCGGGACCTGAGGGAGCAGCTGAAGGTCCACGCCGCCTACTACGGCGGCCTGATCCGGGCAGAGTACGGCGAGCCGTTCTGGACCCGGGAGACCGTCGCCCTCGACTCGGCTGTCGCCCTGCCGGTCGCCAGCTTCTGATGCGGGGCTTCCCGTCAGCCGCAGTGGACCTCGATGAGGAGGCGACGCCAGCTGGGGACGTCGGCGCCGGAAACGCGGACCGCCCGGGCCCGGGCGCGCCCACCCCGGAGCAGCCATGGGCCGAGCCAGACCTCGATCTCCGGGGGCAGGTGGCCGATGAGGTCGCCGTTGCGACCGTGCACCCAGACGCCCGGGTCCTCCTGGACGGGCGGGTCCGGCAGCAGCACCAGCTCGTCGCCCGCTTCGAGTGCGTCCACGCGGCCGGACCGCTCACCGAACACGGTGCCGTGAACGGTGGCGAAGAAGTGGTGGGGCCGATCCGGCGGTAACGCCGGCGAAGCTCTGCGAATGCTCACTCCGTTGAATATACAGCCTGGACCCAAACGGGTCAGGCGGGTTATTACGCGGCCCATGAGTACGGAGACGTTGTACCTGGACCATGCGGCCACCAGCCCCGTGCGCCCGGACGTGGCGGCGGCCATGGCCCCGTTCTTCGCGGAGCGCTTCGGCAACCCGGCCAGCGCGCACACCGCCGGTAGGGCTGCGCGGACGGCGCTCGAGGACGCCCGCGAACGGGTGGCCGAGCTGCTGGACGCGGCGCCCCGTGACATCGTGTTCACCGGGAGCGGGACCGAAGCGGACAACCTGGCGG
>JBKGZE010000135.1:0-6488 GCA_046545735.1 Gemmatimonadota bacterium
GCCTGGCCCACCACCATGAGCAGGACCTCTCGGGCCCGTGCGCCCAGGTCGATCCGGATCCCGATCTCGGAACGCCTCTGCTCGACCGCGTACGCCACGACGCCGTACAGCCCGATCACGCCCAGCGCCAGGGCCACGGCGGCGGCGATGGCCAGGAGCAGCATGGCGAACGCGGTAGGCGCCGTGGACCGGGCGACGACCTCATCCATGGTCCGGATCTCACCGATCGCCGCCGTGGGATCCAGGTCGGCGATGATCTCCCGCACGGGTGCGGCAAGCGCCTCCGGGCGGCCCGCGGCCACCCGGATCACGAGCGTCATCTGGCGCGGCGGGCCCCAGAGCGGGGCCCCGTCCATGGCGATCATCGGGTAGTAGACGCGCTCCACCGGGGGCTGGCTCAGCCCGTCGTGCCGGACAGGTGCGGCCACCCCGGTGACCTCGTAGAACGGAGGCGTGGATGTCACGCTCTTGATCCCCTGCCCCAGCGGCTCGCGACCGCTCCACACGTGCTCGGCCAGCGGACGACTGACCACCACGTGGCCCCTGCGCTCCATGACCTCCGCCCACCCGGGGGCCTCCCCTTCCACCTCGATCCCCATGGCCTCGAAATAGCCCGGCGTCACGTGAACGGTGGACGCGAAGCACCCGGACGTTTCGGCTTCCCGGTCGGCGGCGGCGATCCCGGAGCAGCCCGCCCGCCCGTCCAGCGGCAGCTGCTGCGTCGCTCCGACCGCCGCCACGCCCGGGAGCCCTCCTACGCGCTCCGTCAGTGAGCGGAAGAACAGCGCGACCGGCTCGTGGCCGGCGTAGCCGGCTGCCGGGAGCCCGACCTGCACGGTCAGGACGCCGGTCGGGTCGATCCCCGGGTCGACCGCCTGGAGCCTCTGGAAGCTGCGGACCATGAGCCCGGCCGCGGCGAGGACCACGAGTGCCAGCGCCATCTCGCCCACGACCAGCCCGGACCGAACGAGCCGACGACGCCGGGATGGCGTCAGCCCGACGCCCTCCCGCAGGGCGCCGAAGGCGGCTCCCGCCCGCAGCGCCGGCAGGAGCCCGAATACCAGGGCGATGAGCGCGGCGGCGCAGACGGTGAAGATCACGGTCTCGGTGCCGACGGCCACTTCGCTCACCCGGGGCAGCTCCCACCCCATCCGCAGCAGGAGCTCGACGCCCCACCACGCCATCAGCAGACCCAGGGCGACGGCCACTGCGGCGATCAACGAGCTCTCCGCCAGCGACGTTCGCGCCCGGTCCCGGAACGACGCGCCCAGCGCGAGCCGCACCGCCTGCTCCCTGCGACTCGCTTCCAGGCGGACCAGGAAGAGATTGGCCACGTTCGCGCACCCGATCAGCAGCACCAGCCCCACGGCGGCCAGCAGGATCCAGAGCGACCCGGCCACGTGCCCCACCACCGCCTCCTTCAGGTCCACCACCCGCGCCGTGAAGCCGCTGCGCGTCATGAAGTCGTCGTGGTACGCGCGCGGCATCAGTTCCGGAAACCGGGCGACGATCCGGCGAAGATCCGCCGTGGCGGTGGCGTGCGTCGCGCCGTCACGCAGCCGACCGATCGCCGCATACGGGTGTGAGTTCCGGGCCTCGTTCTCACGGCTGACCCGCACAGGGGTCCAGATATCGACCGGGCCCTCCGGCAGACTGAAGCCGGGCTCCATCACCCCCACCACCTCCGCCGGGTGCCCCTCGATCCGCAGCACCCGGCCCAGGATCGTGGGGTCCCCGCCGAACCGGGTCCGCCAGAGCTCGTGGCTCAGCACCACCTGTTCAGGGCCGTGCATCGCCTGGTCTTCTTCCCGGAACAGCCTGCCCAGGCTCGGACGGGCTCCCAGCACGTCCACCAGGCTCGCACTCACCCGCGCCGCCCGTACCGGCGCCGCCACCCCCTCACCCGCCAGACCGAGCATCCCGACCTGGTAGACGCCGATCTCCTCGAACGTGGTATTCCCATCCCGCAGCGCGAACCACCCCCGCTCCGACAGACCCCACTGCCGCCCCGGCCCAAACCCGGGCACCTCGTGAAACACGCGCACCAACTCCCCGGGCTCGTCGTACGGGAGCGGCGCGAGCAGCACGCTATTCACCAGCGTGAACAATGCCGCCGTGCCACCCAGGCCGAGCGCCAGGACCAGAACCGCCACCGCCGTGAACGACGGCCTTCGGATCAGCGTTCGGAACGCGATTCGTAGTGTGCGCATCCCCCGCGCCCCTTTCCGGGTTGGCTGTCACGTCGCGCGACGCGCGCGGCGCCATGGACCGGGAACGCCGTGGAAGCCGCGTGCCGGGTCGGCCAGAAACGCGGATCAACCTGGCGGGTAACGCGTTGCGAAGGATTGCCAGAACCCGCGCGCGGCCGTGGGTGTTCGATTCCGGGACCGGGTCGCCCCGCTTCTGGACGGTCTCCGCTCAGCTGCGGGCCACCACCGGATTCGTCACCGCTGACAGCGCACGCCCGTCCGCCCGCACCTCCACACGGACCTCGCACCCTACCGGCAGCTCGCCCACCCCCTCCGGCGTCCCCGTCGCGACGATGTCGCCGGGCTCCAGGGTCATGATCCCGCTTATGTAGCTGATCAGGTAGGGGATCGGGAACGCCATGTCCCGGGTGAAGCCCCGCTGCCGGAGCTCGCCGTCCACCGAGCACGTGACCTCCAGCGCGCCAGGATCGACCTTCGCCGCCGCGGTGGGTCCCACCGGGCAGAAGGTGTCGAACCCCTTGGCCCGCGACCACTGCCCGTCGGCCCGCTGGAGGTCGCGCGCGGTGACATCGTTCACGGCGCAGTACCCCGCCACGAACCCCATGGCCTCCCCCTCGGCGACTCGCGAACAGCGCACCCCGATCACCACTCCGATCTCCCCCTCGTGCTCCACTCGCGACGACTCGGGCGGCCTCACGATGGGCTCTCCCTCCCCGATCACCGAGGATGGCGGCTTCAGGAACAGAAGCGGCCGCTCCGGCACCTCGTTCCCCAGCTCCGCCGCGTGCTTCGCGTAGTTCCTCACCGCACACACGATCTTCGTCGGCCTCACTCTTCACCCTCCCTGCCGTCCGCCAGCGCCATCGCCTCTCCGCCCACCCCGCTCGACGCCGGCCTCCCACCCGGGCCCGGAGCCGATCTCGATTGCGAAGCCGACGCCGCGCCCGAACTCGAGGCCCGGTCCGTCGCCTCGCCACTCGAGTAGAACTCCAGCAGCCCCATCGTCAGCTCCCGCCATTGGCCCGTCCGTACCGGCGCCGGCGGGAGCGAATCGAGGAAGTATCGCCCATAGGATTTCTCCAGCACTCGGGTGTCCAGCAGCACGACCGCCCCCCGGTCCGTGGTGGACCGGATCAGGCGCCCGAACCCCTGCTTGAGCCGGAGCGCCGCGTGCGGGAGCATGTACTGGAAGAAGGCGTTGCCCCCGGCCGCCTCAAGCGCCTCCATCCGCGCCGCGGTGAGCGGCTCGCTCGGCACCCGGAACGGGAGCTTCGCGATGACGAGCCCCCGGAGCGGGTCGCCCGGGACGTCCACGCCCTCCCAGAAGGAGGCCACGCCCAGCAGGATCCCTCTGCCGTTCTCCGTGAACCGCCGCACCAGCTCGCCCCTCGGCGCCTCCCCCTGGACGAAGAGCGGCCAGCGGCCGTCCACGCCCCGCCGGCGCAGCTCGCCCGCCACCGTCCGCAGCGAGCGGTAGCTCGTGAACAGACCGAAGATGCCCCCATCGCTCATCCCCGCCACGTCGGCAAGCGCGCCGGCCGTGGCGACGTCGTGCTCCCGGCCGGGGCGCGGCACGTCCACGGGAATCGCCACCACCGTCTGGCCGCCGAAGTCGAACGGGCTCGGGTACCGCCCCTCGCTCACCCGGACACCCCGGTCGAGCCCCAGGCGGCCGGTGACGAACTCGAAGCCGTCCCGTGTGCTCAACGTGGCCGACGTGAGGACCGCCGTGTCCACCGGCTCCCACAGCGCTTCCCGCAGCACCTCGCCCAGCTCGATGGGAGCCGCGCACGCGGCCACGTTGCCCGCAGCGACCTGCGCTCCCCTCCGGCCCGGCTCCCGGGCTCGGCTCCCGCCCCGACGCTCGAGCCACCGGACCAGCGCCACGTCCTCATCGCCCGGCACCAGCGCCATCCGCAGCCCGTCCGCCTGCGCCCGCACCCGACCGGCGAGGGCGCTCACCTCCACCAGCTGCTCCTCCACCTTTTCCGTCGCCCGACGGTCCGTCAGCACGGACGCCCGCACGGCGTCCAGTCCGCGGGCCAGCCGGTCCAGCACGATGAGCAGGTCCTCCAGCGCCGGCGCGACGGTCGTCTCCCAGACCTCGTCGCGGTCGAAGCCGTCCGCGAGCCGGACCACTCCGTCCGGCTGACGCCCGACCACCGACTCGAGACGCGAGAAGAGCTCGGCGGTGCGCTGCTTGGCGTTCGAGACATCCGGCCGGACGTCCCGCTCGATCCGGCCCAGGCACGCCTTCCGGATCTTCGGCTGATCCAGGAGGAGGAGGCGCTCTTCCAGCGCCCGGAGCACACCCCGCCCCCGGCGGTCGATCCGGCCCAGGAGCCGGAGCAGCCCCCGCTGCGAGATGGCCGCGCCCAGGTGGCTCGTGGCCGCGTCCTCCAGGTTGTGCGCCTCGTCCAGCACCAGGCGCCGGTAGGGGGGGAGCACCGCCGGGGCCGTGTAGTTGCCCTGGGCCCGGCGGACAGCCAGGTCGCTGAAGAGGAGGTGGTGGTTCACCACCAGGATGTCCGCCCCCGCCGCCTCGCGCCTCGCGTTCTGGTAGAAGCAGTCCTCGAAGTGCGGACACCGCGCCCGCATGCACACGTCGCCGTCGCTTTCGACCTCGTCCCAGACCTCCGGCAAGGGCTGGAACGGCAGATCCTGCAGCGAGCCGTCCTTCGTGCGCTCCAGCCACTCCTCGATCGCCTGCAGCTCCCGCTGCTCCGCCCCCGGCACCAGCGCCAGTCCGCTGTCCATGGCCAGCTTCGCTCGGCGGATCGAGATGTAGTTCCGGCGGCCCTTCACCAGCGCGTACCGGAACGGCACGTCCAGCGCCCGCCGCAGGAACGGCAGGTCCTTCGTCACCAGCTGCTCCTGCAGGTTGATCGTGTTCGTCGACACGACCGTCCGCTCCCGGTTCCCCACCGCCCACTTCACCGCCGGCACAAGGTACGCGATGCTCTTCCCCGTCCCCGTCCCCGCCTCCGCCACCAGCACCCCACCGCCGTTGTACGCCCCGGCGATCGCCCGCGCCATGTCCCGCTGCGTCGGCCGGTCCTCGTACCCCGGATGCGCACCCGCTACCGGCCCACCCGGCGCCAGCGCCGCCGAGACATCGTCCCCGTCCAGCTCCTCCAGCTCCCGCCGCCGCGGGACCTCCACCACCACGTACAGCTCCCGCGCCTCGTTGTCGCAGATCGCCAGACCCAGACCCCGGCCGTACAGCTCCGACGCCACCAGCATGTCCGCGTCGCTCGGCTCCAGCACACCCGACGGATGGTTGTGGATCACCAGCGACCCCCACCCGGCCTCGTTCACCGCCGCCAGCACCGCCGAGCGGTTCCCCCGCGCCACCGCACGCGGCGCCTCCACCCCTCCCTTCTCCGTCACCTCCGCGACGAAACACACCTCGTTCCCCTTCGCCGCCGCGATCTCGTCGCGGATCGCGCCGGCGGCGGCCGTCGTGAGGTGCAGGACGCGGGTCATGTGACTTCAGGGCACGGGGCGAAGGGAAACCGAAACCCATTCTAACCACCGGCCGGCGGAAAGGCGAGGCTCTGAGAACCATCCCGGAACGTGCTCAGCCCCCGATCGGTTGGAGCGATCGGGGGCTGAGGGACCCGGTCCGTGGAGCCGGGCCGAAGGCCCCACAGGGGGCCGCCGCTCTGGCCGCGTCAGCTCGACGGCGGCAGGAGCACCGAGTCGATCACATGCACCACGCCGTTGCTCGCCGGCACGTCCGGGACCACCACGCCGGCGCTGTTCTGCGCGCCCACCATGGTCACGCCGCCATCGAGCTGCACCGTGAGGATGCCGTCCTGCAGCGTCGTCAGCTCCTGCCCATCGAAAAGGTCGCTGGAGTAGGCCTCCGCGCCCACGACGTGGTAGAGGAGGATCGGCTGGAGCGTGTCCGGGTCGGTCGGAACGGGCGCGATGGCGTCGAACGCCTCGTTGGTCGGAGCGAACACCGTGAGCGCGGCGGACTCGTCGCGCAGCGCGCTCTCGAGCCCCGCGGTCTGAACCGCGTCCACCAGCGCAGTGAACCCGTTCGCGATAGCCACGTCCACCAGGTCGAGGTGCTGCAGCAGGACCTCGTCGATCAGGTGGATCACGCCGTTCTCGACCTCGATGTCCGTGGCTACGATCGCTGCGCCGTTCACCGTAGCGCCGTCGTCCAGGTCGATCCGGACCGTGCTGCCTTCAACCGTGGCCACGTCGGTGTCGTCCACGAGGTCCCCCGCCCGCACGGTGCCCGGCACCACGTGGTACGTGAGAACC
>JBKGZE010000136.1:0-6473 GCA_046545735.1 Gemmatimonadota bacterium
CCTCGTGACCATGGGCTGGTTCAGTGACGTCTGGATGAAGGAAGTCTTCGCGAACTTCATGGCCGCGAAGATCGTCAACCCGTCCTTCCCGGACCTCGACCACGAGCTTCGGTTCCTCCTCGCCCACTACCCCGCCGCGTACGGCGTCGACAGGACCGCCGGGGCGAACCCGGTCCGTCAGCCGCTGGAGAACCTGGCCGACGCGGGGACGCTGTACGGCGCCATCATCTACCAGAAGGCGCCGATCGTCATGCGCCACCTCGAGCAGCTCGTCGGCGAGACGGCCATGCGGGAGGCGGTCCGGAGCTACCTGGACGGGAACCGCTTCGGGAACGCGGGCTGGCCGGTCCTCGTGGAGGAGCTCGACCGGGTCACGCCCCTGGACGTGGCCGCGTGGAGCCGTGTCTGGATCGAGGAGCCCGGCAGGCCCACGATCGAGGTGACGCGTTCCGGAGATGGCGTAGTGCTCACGCCCCGCGACCCGGCGGGGCGGGGGAGGGTGTGGCCGCAGACGATGCGGGCGGCCTTCCTGGCCGATGGGGTCCCCGCCGGAGCGGACCGGGGCGCGGATCGCGCCGCGGATCGGGCCGGTCGGGCCGATCGGGCCCGGGCCGGAGGCTGGTCCGTGATCGGGGAGAAGGACCTGACCATTGGCGGGGAGCCCGTCGCGGTCCGCGCTCCCGAGCCGCTGCGGGATGACGGCGGACTGGACGAGGCGGTCGTCCTGCCCAACGCCGCTGGACTGGCGTACGGCTACCTCCGCCTCGATCCCGCCAGCCGCGACCGTCTGCTGGCAGCCCTTCACGACCTGCCGGAGCCGGTGCTGCGGGCGGCCGCCTGGCTGGACCTGTGGGAGATGATGCTGGCGGGGGAGGTGGAGCCGGCGGCGCTCCTCGAGCTGGGAACACGCGTGGTGGCGGAGGAGCCCGACGAGCTCGTGGCCCAGCAGGTCCTGGACGACCTCGGCGACCTGTTCTGGCGCTACCTGCCGGAAACGACACGAGAGGCGGCCGGGCCCCGGCTGGAGAACGTGCTCTGGAGCCGGCTCGAAGCGGTCGAGGGCACATCCCGGAAAGCGGCCTACTTCCACGCCTGGCGCTCCGTGGCCATTACGCCCGCGGCGGTGAGCCGGATGCGGGCCGTGTGGGCGGAGGAGCTGGAGGTGGAAGGGCTGCCGCTATCCGAGCGCGACCGCACCACCCTCGCCCTGCACCTCGCCGTCCGCGGGGCGGCCGATGCGGAGGCGATCCTGGACGCGCAGGAGGCGGCGATCGAGAACCCGGACCGGCGCGAGCGGTTCGCGTTCGTCCGACGGGCGGTCGCCGCGGACCCGGCCGAGCGGGACCGCTTCTTCGCCTCCCTGGCCGAGCGAGAGAACCGAAGCCGCGAGGAGTGGGTCGTCACGGGACTGTCGCTCCTGCACCACCCGCTGCGGGCCGAGCGATCCGTGCGCTACGTGCGGCCGAGTCTCGACCTGCTCCTCGAGGTGAAGGAGACCGGCGACATCTTCTTCCCCACCCGCTGGCTCGCCGCAACCCTCGGCGGCCACAGCTCGCCCGAGGCCGCCGCCATCGTACGGCGCTTCATGGCGGAGCACCCCGACTACCCGCCGCGGCTCATGGGGAAGCTGCTCCAGGAAGCCGACCCCCTGTTCCGCGCCGTGGAGCTCAGGTCGGATAGCTGAGAGGGTGGGGATCTCAGTCGTTTCGACGGTCCGGGGGGGCGTCCGCTCCGTCCATCCGCTGCGCTGCCTGGTCCTCTGACACGACTTTCTTCTGCTCCTGTTCCACCTGGAACCGCAGCGAAGCCACACCCTCGCGCAGGACCCGCAGCTTCTGACGCTGCGAGCCGCCCCGGCCCGCCGCGATCTCCATGGAGCCGGCCAGCTGCGAGAGCGTGTCCAGCCCCGAGCCCATGAGCTCGATCTTCAGCTTTCCGAACGCCCGTTTCATCGGCATCGCCAGCATCTCCGCCTGCCGCGGGTCCCGCGTCGCCGCGTAGCGCTCGACCAGGCCGTAGACGTGCTGGACCTTGTCCGCCATCGCCTGCAGCGTGGCGACCTTCATCTGCGCCTGGGGGCTGAGTTTGCCTGCCATGGTGGAGAACCTACGCCGCCGTCGCCGCGGAGGCTACAGACCGCCCTCCTCCCGGCGTGCGGAGGGAGGCCCGCGGTGTGCGGAGGGAGGCCCGCGGCGTGCGGAGGGAGGCCCCGGCGTGCGGAGGAGGCCCGCGAGGAGGGTCGCTGTGAAGGGCCGGTCGCAGAGGAGCCCGGGCCCGGGGCGACCCGGCCGGCCGCTATCCCCCGATCGGGATCAGGAGCCGGGCGACCGCGCCCTTTCCGTCCGGTCGGGCCTCCAGGGTCAGGGAGCCGCCGTGGGCCTCCGCGATCTGGCGGCTCAGGGCAAGGCCGATGCCGGATCCGCCCGGCTTGGTGGTGAAGAAAGGGACGAACAGGTTCGCGCTGTCGCCGATGCCGGGGCCTTCATCCAGGACGATGACTTCCACCGCCTCCGGCCGCCGGCGCCACTGGATCTCGACGCCGCCGCCAGTCTCGAGGGCGGCGTCGGCGGCATTGGTGACCAGGTTGATCAGCAGTTGATCCAGCTGGTCGCCGTCGGCGGCGATCACCATCTCGGGGCCGCCCGCGATCCGGACGGGGATCCGGGTCTCCAGTTCGGCTGCGCGCTCGATCCACCGGCGCACCTCCATGGGCGCCAGCTCCGGGGCCGGCAGGCGCGCGAGGTGGGCGTAGGAGGCCATGAACCGGTTCAACGCCCTGGCCCGGCCCGAGATTACGCTCAGCCCCTGCCGGAGATCCTCGTCCGCGTCTTCCGGCGGCGGGTCCCGCTCCAGGATCCTCTGGAGGCTCTCGGCTAGGGACATGATCGGGGCGAGGGAGTTGTTGATCTCGTGGCCGAGAACGCGAACGAGGCGCTTCCATGCCTGCCGCTCCTCTTCTCGGAGGGCGCGGCTGAGATCGGCCAGCACGACCAGGTGGTGCCGCAGCCCTCCCTGCCGGAAGGTCGTCCTGCGCAGCTCCCACCGGCCGGTCCCCCCGGGGTAGCGGGAGTTGATCGTTCGCGGCGTCTCGCCTTCCAGCGTTTCGCCGAGTCCCAGCTCGTCCGCGCTACGGTCGAGCAGACGGTCGGCGGAGCGCCCCAGCAGCTTCTCGCCGGCGCGGTTCACGAGCTTGAGCCGGCCGTCGCCGTCGAACGCGAAGACCGCCACTTCGATCTCGGACATGACCTTGCGGAGGAGCGTGCTGGCCTCGACCGCGCCCAGTCGCTGCGCCCGGAGGGTGGACCCGAGGATGTTCACCTCGTGAAACGCCAGGCCGAGGGCGTCGGCGGGCTCCACGTCGCGGGCGCGGATGGAGAAGTCGCCCTCGCGCAGGGCGCCGAGCAGGTTCGAAAGGGTCTGGAGCGGCCGGATCACCGACTCCCTCAGAAGCACCACCGATCCGAGCCAGAGGCCGACGATCAGGAGTGTGAGCGTCCACTGGAGCAGGGGTGTGAACGCACCGCTCCAGAGGAGGATCAGCGCGGCGACCGATCCCGGCAGCCCCACCGCCACGGCGAGGAGGAGGATCCGCCGTTCGTGGGAGAACCGGCCCACGCGCAGGTCGGGGCTCATAGCTCGTGCTTCTGGAGCCTCCGGTACAGCGCGCTGCGGCTCAGGCCGAGGGCTTCCGCCGCCCGGCTCACGTTGCCTTCGTAGCGGTTCAGCGCCTTCTGGATGAGGACGCGTTCCGCGTCATCCAGCGTCATCTTGTCGAGACGGTCCAGTGTCTCGGCAGGCAGCCGGAGGTTCAGATCACGCTCCTGTACCTGCGCGCCCCGCGCCATGAGGACCGCGCGCTCCACCACGTGCTCGAGCTCGCGCACGTTCCCCGGCCAGGGGTGGTCCAGCAGCGCCTGCATGGCCGGTTTCTCGAAGCCCGTGAGCTCCTTTCCGTAGTGGTCCGCGTGCCGTTGGAGGAAGCGGGCCGCGAGCACCGGGATGTCTTCTCGACGGTCCCGGAGCGGCGGCAGCCTGATCTCCACCGTGTTCAGCCGGTACAGCAGGTCCTCCCGGAAGCCGCCCTCGGCGATCGCCTTGTCCAGGTCGGCGTTCGTGGCCGAGACCACCCGCACGTCCACGTGCCGCGTCTTCGACGACCCGACCCGCTGCACCTCCCCGGTCTCCAGCACGCGCAGCAGCTTGGCCTGCTGCTTCGGGGTGATGTTGGCGATCTCGTCCAGGAAGAGGGTGCCGCCGTCCGCCAGCTCGAAGCAGCCCACCCGGTCCGTCTTGGCGTCCGTGAAGGCGCCCTTCACGTGCCCGAAGAGCTCGCTCTCGAACAGAGTCTCGCTGAACCCGCCGGCGTTGACGGCGATCAGGGGGCGCTCGGAGCGACGGGAGGCGGCATGGAGCCAGCGCGCGACCACCTCCTTCCCGGTCCCGTGCTCCCCGGTGACCAGCACGTTCGCGTCGGAGGGGCCGACCCGTTCCATCATCCCCACCACAGGCTGCATGGCCCGGGAGGATGCGATGAACTCGGGCAGGTTCTGCTTCCGCAGGCGCCGGTTCTCGCCCTCCAGCGTCTGCTTCTCTCGCACGGTCCGGGCGAGCTCGATCTGGGTCCGGAGCATGCTCAGAAGACGGGCGTTGTCCCACGGCTTCTCGATGTAGTCGCGGGCGCCCAGGCGCATGGCCTCCACCGCTCCATCCACGCTGCCCCACGCCGTCATCACGATGACCGGCAGCGTGTGGTCGAGCGCCCGGAGCTTCGAGAGCACGTCGAGCCCCTCTCGACCCGAGGTGGTGTCGCGGGCGTAGTTCAGGTCCATGAGCACCGCGTCCAGATCCTCCCGCTCCACCGTTTCCAGGATCTCGTCCGGCGAGGCCGCCGTGGCCAGCTGAAATCCCTCCCCCTTGAGCAGCAGGCGGAGCGCCTGGAGGACGTCGGCTTGATCGTCGGCGATCAGGATCTTGGGCATGGGTGTCCGATGTCGGGATTCCGTGAGAGCAATGTAACGCGCGACGGGCGAGGGGACAGCCTGCGGGACCGCGGCCGGCGGCTGCGGTGCCGGGAGCGGCCGGCGACCGGTCGAGCACCGTGTGCCTTCAGAACGCCGCGGCCATCTCCTCGCGTCCCACCACCCAGCCGTCGAGCAGGTTGATGACCCGGCTCCCGTAGGCGGCCATCTCGTCCGAATGGGTCACCTGGACGATGGTCGTCCCGTCCTGGTTGAGCTGCCGGAAGAGCTCCATGATCTCCTGGCTCTGCCTGGAGTGGAGGTTCCCCGTCGGCTCGTCGGCCAGGATCAGTCCGGGGCTCGCCACGATGGCCCGGGCCACCCCCACCAGCTGCTGCTGCCCGCCGGAGAGCTGGCTGGGGAAGAGGTCCTTCTTGGCGACGATCCCGAACCGGTCGAGGACATCTGCCACGAGGGCCTGGCGCTCGCTCCGCTTCATGTTCCGGTAGCTGAGCGGGACCTCGATGTTCTCTTCCACCGTCAGATCGTCGATCAGGTGGTACTGCTGGAAGACGAACCCTACATGGCGCTTGTTCAGCTCGAGCCGCTGCCGGGGCTTGAGCGCGTGCACCGGCAGCCCCAGCAGCCGGTATTCGCCGCCCCAGTCGTGGTCGAGCATGCCCAGGATGCTGAGCAGAGTGGACTTCCCGGCGCCGGATGGCCCCATCACGGTGACGAACTCGCCGTCCTCGATGTCGAGCGAAACCTGCCGGAGTACGTACGTCCTGCCCGCCCTGGACTCGAAGCACCGCTCGATGTTGCGGAGCTCGATCATGGCCATGGCGTCAGACCTCGAACCCGGCTTCCTCAAGCTCGTGGGCCTCGCGCCGGTCCTCGTCCTCGACGATCCGGCCGTCGAACAGGTGGATCGTGCGCTGGGCGTGCTGCGCGTACCGCGGGTCGTGCGTGACCATGACGATCGTCGCTCCGCCCTCGTGGAGCTCCTGCATCAGCTCCATGACGGCCTCCCCGTTCGCCGAGTCCAGGTTCCCCGTCGGCTCGTCCGCCAGCAGCATGAGCGGGTCGCCCACGATGGCCCGCGCGACCGCCACCCGCTGCTGCTGACCGCCCGACAGCTGGGACGGGTAGTGCTTCATCCGGTGCGCCATCCCCACCCGCTCGAGCGCCTCCTCCACGCGCTGCTTCCGCTCCTTCCCCGGCACCCCCCGGTAGGTCAGCGGCAGCTCCACGTTCTCGTACACGTTGAGGTCGCCGATCAGGTTGAACGCCTGGAAGATGAATCCGATGGCGCGGTTCCGGATGTGCGCCCGCTGGCTGGCCGTGAGGTTCGCGACGGGACGGCCGTCCAGCACGTACTCCCCGTCCGTGGGGGAGTCCAGAAGGCCCAGGATGCTCAGGAGCGTGGTCTTGCCGCAGCCGGACGGCCCGGCGATGGCCACGTACTCGCCCGGCCGGATCTCGAGGTGGACGTCGTTGAGCGCGTGCGTCTCCACC
>JBKGZE010000137.1:0-6464 GCA_046545735.1 Gemmatimonadota bacterium
GGCAAGGGCGGGAAACTTCGTCAGGCCGGGTCCCGTAGAGCAGGGTGGTCGCCCGAGAGCCGGTGCCCGGAACAGGAGCGGTGATGGAAGACGTGACGCGCAAGCGGATCCAGCGGATGCTGGAGGCGCTGCCGGAAGAGCAGCTGTACCAGGTCCTCGATTACATCGAGTTCCTGCAGGCGAAGTATGCGCGGGAGTCGGACCGGAAGCCCGACGCGTTCCAGCAGTTCGCCGAGCGCGTGGAGGACCAGATGCGGCTGCGGTCGGTGGCGCCGAAGGCCATGAAAGGGACCATGCGTCTCATGAGCACGGCGGGGCGGATGCTGGACGGGGTGCGGGAGTTCGGGCAGGGGCTGACGAAGCCTACGCGGCGGGAGCCGGGGCGGGGGGAGTCGGGTCGCGAGAACGGCAGCCACGACCCGGTCGAACGGGTGGAGGATGCGGGTGCCGGGGCTCGCATCGGGCGCCCGGGCGGAGGGGCGGCGGATTCAGCTTGACACCCTCGCGCCGGGCGGCGTAGGTTCCGCCATGGAACGAGGGACTACAGCCAGGAACGTCTGCAGACGCCCGCGCGGCCGTGTGATCGGTGCGCGGGTGACGTGCATCCAGGGGGGTACGGCATGACGGGAGTGGAAGGGGAACGGATCCGGGGTCAGGCACTCACGTTCGATGACGTGCTGCTCGTACCTCGCTATTCCAGGGTGCATCCGCGCGATACGTCGGTCGTCACGCAGCTCACCAGGTCGATCGAGCTCCGCATCCCCCTGATCTCCGCGGCCATGGACACCGTGACGGAATCACGGATGGCCATCGCCATGGCCCGGGATGGGGGGATCGGCATCATCCACAAGAACATGCCGGTCGAGCGGCAGGCGGCCGAAGTGGACCGGGTGAAGCGGTCGGAGAGCGGGATGATCCTGAACCCCATCACCCTGAAGCCCGACGCGCGGCTGGCGGACGCGACGAAGCTGATGGCGCAGTTTTCGATCAGCGGCGTACCCATCGTGGACGATGACAATCGGCTCGTGGGGATCATCACCAACCGGGACCTCCAGTTCGAGTCGGAGCTGGACCAGTCGGTGCGCGATGTGATGACGCACGACGGGCTGGTCACCGCGCCGGTGGGAACGTCGCTGGACGAGGCGGAGCGGATGCTCCACGAGCACCGGATCGAGAAGCTGCCGGTGGTGGACGATGCGGGGCGGCTGAGAGGGCTCATCACCGTCAAGGACATCTTCAAGCGGCGGAACTTCCCGAACGCGTGCAAGGACGAGCACGGCCGGCTCCGCGTGGGCGCCGCCGTGGGCACCTCGAAGGCCGATCTCGACCGGGTCGCCGCGCTCGTGGACGCGGGCGTGGACCTGCTCGTGATCGACACGGCCCACGGCCACTCGGAGGGCGTGCTGCAGGCGCTGGCCCGGACCCGCGAGCGGTTCCCCGACACCCAGATCCTGGCGGGGAACGTCGCCAGCGACGAGGGCGCACGGGCGCTGGTCGAGCGCGGGGCGGACGCCGTCAAGGTCGGCGTCGGCCCGGGCAGCATCTGTACCACCCGGGTCGTGACGGGTGTCGGCGTTCCGCAGCTCACCGCGATCATGGAGTCGGTGGCCGGCGCCGGGGACGTGCCGGTGGTCGCCGATGGCGGGATCCGCTACTCGGGAGACATCGTCAAGGCCATCGCGGCGGGAGCGAGCGCCGTCATGATGGGATCGCTCCTCGCCGGGACCGAGGAGAGCCCGGGCGAGAGCTTCCTGCTGGAAGGCCGGCGGTACAAGACCGTCCGTGGGATGGGATCGCTGTCCGCCATGGAAGAGGGGTCCGCCGACCGCTACTTCCAGGAAGAGAACGAGTCCCGGAAGTTCGTCCCCGAAGGGATCGAAGCGCGGGTGCCGTACAAGGGGCCGTCCTCGGATGTCATCTACCAGCTCGTCGGCGGGCTCCGCAGCGGGATGGGGTACTGCGGCTGCCCCGACATCCAGTCCCTACGCGCCGATGCCGAGTTCGTCCGCATCACCGGCGGCGGCCTCCGCGAGAGTCATCCGCACGACGTTCAGATCACGCGGGAGGCACCGAACTACCACCTGTAGCGAGCGGCCGGGGCGCGGCGGGTCCACCCGTCCGCGTCCCGGCGGCGGCCTGCGCGGCCCCTCCCTCCCGGGGTCGCACGGCCGCATGGTGGGCATACCTCTTGCTCCCTTCTCGGGTGTCAGACCGACACTTCCACCGTGCCCAACCACACATGATCTCACGTGAGCAGATCCAACAACTGATCGAGCGAGAGGCCGATCGGGCCGGCGTTCTTTCGGTGTTCCTCGACATGTCCGTCAACTCCAACAACAAGCGCACGCACCACATCTTCCTCGCGAAGGAGAAGGCCGCGTTTGCCGAGCTGGACAGCGATCGGGAGGGCCACCACAACGAAGCCATTGGCGCCGCCTTCGCTCGCCTCGAGCGCTGGCTGGACTCGGAGTATGACGAGTCGAAGAAGGGAATCGCGTTCTTCACGGCCCTCGACGGCGACTGGCAGCAAGGGCACCAGGTCTCGGTCCCCCTCCCCAATCGGGTGCAGGTCAGCAAGCGGCCGATCGTCTCGCCCCTGGTGGAGGTCGTGGAGCGCTACCACCACCACGGCGTCGTTCTCGTCGACCGGGAGCACCTGCGGCTCCTGAGCGTCTTCATCGACCAGACGCTGAACGAGAAGGAAGTGACGACCGAGCCCTATCCCGCCGCCCACGATGTCCAGCGGGGGGGATTTTCGTCCAAGAACTTCCAGAAGCGCAAGGAAGAGGAGACACGGCACTTCTTCAAGGAGTTCGGCCAGGAGGTGGAGGACTTCGTCCGCCGCTATCGCCCGGAGGATCTGATCCTCCTCGGGACCACGGAGAACGTGAAGAAGTTCCGCGAGTTCCTCCCCGACGCAATCGACAGAATGGTCGCGCACACCGACCGTATGGAGATCGACGCCACTGCCAGCGAGGTCCGGCAGAAACTGGCGCCGCTCTTCGAAGCCCGTATCCAGGAGGAGGAAGCCCGCGCCGTGGACCTCCTGCGCGATAGAGTCAGGGAGTCCCACCTCGCCGTCGCCGGCCTCGACAACACCCTCGAGCAGCTCCAGGGGGGAAAGCTCCAGACGCTCGTCATCGGCCGTGGCCTCTCGCAGCAGGGTGGGCGGTGCGAGCAGTGCCGATTCGTCCTCGCCCGCACCACCGGCACATGCCCCTACTGCGGCGGCAACGTCCGCGATTCCCTCGACCTCGGCGAGGAGCTCGTCCGGATCGCCGAGGACCAGAGCGTACACATCGACTTCGTCGAGCCGAGCACCCTGGGGGACCTGGGAGGCGTGGGCGGGCTGCTCCGCTTCTGATCCTCCGGCCCCTCGCACCGCCACAGCCTGTTCCCATACGCGGGCGCCGGGCCGGCGGCACGACCGGCGCGGCGGATGCTTGACCCCCCGCCGCGCCGACGCGTACTTTTCAGGCCACCCCGCACCGCTCCCCTCTGCCCACAGCGCACCTGGATACCGACATGGCGGCAACCCTCGACGCCGACGAACGCGCCCAGCTACAGGAGCGGCTGCTCGAACTGGACGGCGTCCTGCACGCCGGCATCGACCCCCGCTCCGGCGACCTCTGGGTGGTCCGCGAGCAAGCATACGAGCACGGACCCATCGAGCTGGCCGTCCGCAACCGCATCGCGACACTCGGCTACGACACCGCCCCCCTCACCATACGGGTAACCCTTCCCACCGATCCCGGGCCACGCCGGCGCGTGCGATTCGAATCCGTCGACCGGGTCGAGGAGCACGGCCGAGTCTCCATCAGCGTCAGCCTCGAATGGGACAGCACCGTCCACACCGGCACGGCCACCGGTGAGCGCGGGCCCGCCATCGAGCTCAAGACCACCGGCGAGGCCGCCGTTCGCGCCCTCGAGGCCCTGACCGATCAGGAGCTCGGCCTCCGCATCATCGGCGTCAAACCGATCCACGCATTCGACAGCGACCTCATGGTCGCCTCCGTCGTCCGTTCCGGTGCGGCGCGCCAGCCCCTCGTCGGCGCCGTCGTCGTCACCGGACAGCCCCTCGAGGCCGCAGCCCTCGCCGTCCTCAGCGCCCTCAACCGCACCCTCGGCAACTTCCTCCACACTACCGACTGACCCGGGCCCCGGACACGCTGTGGGAGATCGCCCGTCGCTACGGTGTGCGGGCCAACGATCTCCGACGCTGGAACGGCGTGGGCACCCGGATCTATCCGGGCCAGCGGCTGCGGATCGCGGTCTGAGCCGTCGGGACGGTCCGGAGTCCTGCGGTCCGGGGAGAGCGGGGCCTGCTGGCGGGGCGTGCCGGCGGGGCGGCCTCAGTCGGATTGGGCGTCCTGGAAGCCGCGAAGCACGGCGCGGGCGTAGCCGTTGGCCGGATCGCCACCGGCGCGGCGGATGGAATCGACGGTGCCGAGGCCGCGGTTGTAGGCGAGGAGCGCGAGGCGCAGGTCGCCCTGATAGCGGTCGATGAGCCAGCGGAGGTACCGGAACCCCAGTCGCAGGTTGGTGTCGCGATCGAAAAGGTCCCGGTACTCGAGTGTCGGGTCCAGGTCGTACGCGGTGGTGGGCATGAGCTGGGCGTACCCGACGGCCCCCTTGGGGCTGATGGCGCGACGATAGAACCCGCTCTCCACCTGCACCAGTCGGAAGGCCAGGGCCGGGGCGATGCCTTCGGAGAGGGCGATGTCGTTGATGGCGGCTGCCAGGTCGGCCGGGATCTCGAACTCGGATGAGTACTCCATGACCTCCTGGACCCGGCTCATCTCGAGGCGGACCAGCTCCAGCTCCCCCTGCCGGGCCTGGAGGGCGACCCGGTTTCGCTCGACCTCGTTCTCGAGGGCCGCCAGCCGGGCGCCATCCGGGCGGGCGGCCAGCTGCATCCCGAGCACGAACGCGACGCCCGCGACGACCATCATCCGCGTGGGGTGGCGGACCCGGTCCCAGGCGCCGGCCAGCCGGCGACGTACCCGCCCCCGCTGCTGGGATTCCCAGCGGCCAAGGGGGGTAGTGTCGGTTCTTCGTCGGCCTTTGCGGCGCTTCGCCTCATCGGAGGAGAGGAGGCCGCGCGCTTCCGCCTGCCGCGTCAGCTCACGCAGCAGCTGGGTCCGGCTCGGTCCCGAGCCCGGTTCGGATGCCGTCATGGTGGTTCTCCTGGGTTATGCGGTATCGGACCAGTCGCCCGAGTGGCCGCCTCGCTTCTCGAGCAGGCGGATCCCTTCGATGCGCATGGTCCGGTCCACGGCCTTGAGCATGTCGTACACGGTGAGGAGCGCGACCGAGACTGCGGTCAGCGCTTCCATCTCGACACCGGTTCGGCCGGTCACGCGCGCGCGGGCTACGGCGCGCACGCCCGGCAGCTCCGGGTCGGGAGCGAGCTCCACGTCCACGCTGGTGAGGGGGAGAGAGTGACAGAGCGGGATCAGGTCGGAGGTTCGCTTCGCCCCCTGGATCCCCGCCAGCTGTGCCACCAGGAGCGGGTCCCCTTTCGGGGTGCGTCCTTCGTTCAGCGCCTGCAGCGTCTCGGGTGTCATCCGGATAACGCCCTCGGCCACGGCCGAGCGCCGCGTCTCGGCCTTTTCGCCCACTTCGACCATGCGGGGGCGGCCCGTTTCGCCCTGGTGTGTCAGCTGGTTCACGCGTCCTCCGCTGGTAGCCATGACCGTACAAGATAAGTCCCCGGTGTCCGGGCGGGGACCCTGCCGTGCGCCGCCCCTCTGGGGACGATCCACGCGGCCGGGGGGCAACATCAGCGTATGAGGTGCTCCGCCAGGTCGTTCAGGAGGGTGGCCAGGGTCAGCTGAGGGTTGGCGTTGATGCGACCACCATCGCGGGCGTCCTCCACGCGCTGGATCGCGGCGGGGATGCCCTCGGGACGGACCCGTCCGGCGAGGGCCCGCAGCCGATCGAGGGCGTCTACGTCCACCACCTCCGCTTCGGCGCCGGCGGCCACGGCGGCCAGGTCGCGGAGCCACAGTGCCAGGGAATCCAGCGAGTCACCGAAGCGACCGCGGGCGCCGCCGGGGCGTTGGCCGTGCGCGGCGGCGTAGCGGCGGACCGGGGTCCGATCGAGCGCAGCCTCCAGCCATTGGCGTGCCGTCGTCCGGATCTCCTCGGCAGCGCTGGCGCCTTCGTCCGTGGGCAGGAACGACAGTGCCCGACCGATGGAGCCGCGTCCGAGCCGGGCGGCGAGCCTCGCCGAACCCGGGTCCACGCCGGGCTGGCTCTCCAGGAAGCGTCGGATCGCGTCTTCCGGGAACGGCCGCAGCCGGACCGGCAGAAGGCGCGAGCGGAGCGTGTCGAGCAGCGCCTCGGGCTCCGCTGCGGTCAGGATGAAGGTGGTGGCGGGCGGCGGCTCCTCGAGGATCTTGAGGAGCGCGTTTGCCGCTTCTTCACTCGCTTCCTGGGGAACGAGGTGCTCCGCGTCGCCG
>JBKGZE010000138.1:0-6423 GCA_046545735.1 Gemmatimonadota bacterium
GGCTGACGGCGGGGCGCTGGGCGCGGCTGACGGCGGGGCGCTCGGCGCGGCTGGCGGTCGGTGCTCGTTGGGGCTGGCGGTCAGTGTTCGGCGGGTCTGGCGGTCGGGGCTCAGCGGGGCTGGCGGTCGGAGGCGGCGGGGTTCAGGTCGGCGAGGGTGGTTGCGCGGAGGGGTCCCCAGACCTGTTCGGAGACCTTCTTCCACCGCGCGTGGACTGCGCAGGGCGAACGGTCGGAGCAGCGGGTGTTCTCGATGAGGCAGATGTCCTTGGGGGCGGGGTCGTCGACGACCTCGATGATGCGTGCGAGGGTGAGCTCGGCGGGGTCTACGGCGAGGCGGAACCCACCTGTGGGGCCTCGTCGGCTGGACAGGATGCCGGCGTTGGCGAGGGCGTGGAGGGTCTTGCTCATGTAGTTGGGGGGCGCGCCCAGGTACCTGGCGATGGCGGAAGCCTTGAGGGCGTCGGGCCCGTTCGCGGCGATGTAGAGGAGCGCGCGGACCGCGTGCTCGGCCGTCCTGGATATGAACCGTGGCGCATCTGATCTCGGCATGGTTGAAAAGTAACCCGCTGGGGGGCGGGCCGCACCCCGGCGGTCAGCCGAGCCGGCGGTCGTCCTGGTAGGGGAAGAAGTCGACGACCTCGCCGGCGCGTTGCCGGGTCTGCATGTCGCGCCACCACCCGGGGTCGAAGAGCTGGGGGTGGGCGTGGTGCAGGACGTGGCGAAGTGGTCCGGCGGGTCCGAGGAAGGCGCGCCATTCCTCCGGGAAGACGTCGTCGGGCCCTACGTAGAAGTGGGGCGCACGGGCGATCTCGGCTTCGGGGTAGGGCGCCTGGGGGAGAGAGCGGAAGGTGCAGTCCGTGAGCGGTGCGACCTCGTCGTAGTCGTAGAAGATGACCCGACCGTGGCGGGTCACCCCGAAGTTCTTCACCAGCATGTCGCCGGGGAAGATGTCGGCGGCGGCCAGGTCCTTGATGGCCTGTCCGAAGTCGAGTGTGGCACGGCGCGCCTGTTCAGGGTCCACCTCTTCGAGATAGAGGTCGAGCGGTCGAACCCTGCGCTCGGTGTACAGGTGCTCGATGACCACGGTCGCCCCCTCGAGGCTGGTGGTGCGGGCGGCGTCATCGAGCAGAGCGTGGAGTACCTCGGGGGCGAAGCGCTCGCGGGGGAGCTCGAGCCGCTCGAACTCCTGCGCGTCGGCCAGCCGGCCCACGCGGTCGCGCATGAAGATGAGCCCGTAGTTCCGTTTGACCCGCTCGTGGGTGGTCTTCTTGGGGTGGCCGAATCGATCGCGGATCACCTTGAAGACGGCGTTGAGGGCGGGCAGCGTGAATACGATCATGACGAGCCCTTCCTTGCCGGGAGTGAACTCGAAGCGGGCCTCGGGCTCGGCCAGGTGCCGGCGCAGCGTGCGGTAGAACTCGGTCTTGCCGTGGCGGTGGAACCCGATGGCCGTGTAGAGCTCGTCGATCCGCTTGAGGGGCATGATGGAGCGGAGGAACTCGATGACGGGTCGAGGGGCGGCGATGTCTGCGTGGAGGTACGATCGGGTGAAGCCGAATACGATGCTGGCGTGGTCCTGGGTGGTCAGGACGGCGTCGAGGGTGACGCCCTGCGGCGGGTGGACGAGCGCGAGAATGGCGGGTGCCACATCGTGCCCGCGGAGCAGTCGGCCGACCAGATATGCGCCCTTGTTCCGGTAGAAGACGGAGTCGAGGACTTCCAGGGTGCCGCCGCGCCACTCGTCGTGGGGCCCGATCTCGCGCTCGAGCCGCGCGGCGGCCGCGCGCAGCCGGCGGTCACGCTCGTGCCAGCGGGTGAACGGAAGCCGGTCGAGGAGGGCGTCGATGGCGGCGCCGTAGCCGTGGGCCAGGGAGAAGCGGGTGACCGGGGCGCGGGGCTCGCCGGTCGGCTGGTCCAGGTCCTCTCCGACGAACTCGGAACCGGGGTCGACGCCGATGGTGCCGTAGAGGCGTCGGATGACGGAGTTGTAGAAGGTCTCGGCGACTTCGCAGTCGGCCCGCGGGCGGGCCCAGGCGGCGAATGCCGCGCGGACCGGGCCAGGGTCGGCGGGCGGGCCTCCGTCGCCCAGGCGATCGCGGATGGCGGCCAGGGTGGCGTGGACGACCACGTCGTAGAGGAGGATCCGCTCGCGGGCGTCGTCCTGCCCTTTCTCCCACGCGCGGCTCCGGAACCGCTCCGCCGCCCGGCGGGTGATCTCGCCGAAGCGGCGCCGGTAGTCGAGGTAGCCGAGGATGATCGACTCGGCGAGGGACTCGGCGTCGGTCACGGGGCGAGGCGCGGGTTCAATCCAGCAGCCGGTTGATGGCGGCGCGGAGCGCGGGCTCGGCGTAGAAGCCTTCGACCCGGTGCACGATCCGCCCCTCGCGGTTGATCAGGAGGGACGTGGGCAGGACGTTGGCCCCGCCGTAGGCCTCGACGACGCGGGCGGTGGGGAAGGCGATAGGGTAGGTGATCTCCCGCTGGCGGATCCACCGTTCGACCTGGGTGCGGTCGCCGCGGTCGACCGAGAGCCCGAGGATGGTGACTCCCCGGTCACGGTAGTCCTCCCATACGTCCTGGAAGCCGGGCATCTCGAGACGGCAGGGCGGACACCAGGTGGCCCAGAAGTTCACGAGCACCACCTGGCCGCGGAGGTCGGCAAGAGCCAGCGAGTCGCCGTCCAGGGTGGTCACGGTGAAGTCGGGGGCGGGCAGGTCGGTCTCGCCGAGGCCGAGCGCCGCGCCGACCTGTGGCCCGAATCGCCACAAAAGCAGCCCCAGGACGACGAGCCAGAGCGTCACGTCCAGCGCCCGTCTCCACCCTGGCCGGCGCTTCGTCCCGGGCTCCCGCGACCCCTTTTCGTCTGTCTTGTCGCTCATGCCGATCGGGTGAATGGGTCCACTCGCCGCGCACGACGGCGCGCGGCACCTGCCTGCAACCCACTACGGTCCAGAGAGTTCCCACTCGGGATGACGAAGCGGGCCCGCCCCGGTCCGGGGGCGGCCCGCCCTCATCAGCCGCCGCGCGTCCGCCTCAGCGGATCTCGACCAGCTCGACCTCGAAATTCAGGGCCTTGCCGGCGAGCGGGTGGTTCAGATCCAGGGTGATGGCGTCGTCGCCGATCTCCTGGATGGTCGCGACACGGCTCTGTCCGGGCGCCACCTGGACCTGCACGTGCTGACCCACCTCGGGCTCGGCCTCGTCAGGGAACTGGTTCCTGTCCACGCTCACAACCAGGTCCTCGCGCGGCTCTCCATAGGCTTCTTCGGGCTCGATACGGACTTCGCGGCTCTCGCCGACCTCGAGGCCGTCCACGGCGCGGTCGAACCCGGGGATCACCTGCCCACCGCCGACCTGGAACTCCAGCGGATCGCGTTCCTTCGAGCTGTCAAAGACCTCGCCGTCGTCCAGCTTGCCGGTGTAATGGACCGCGACAGTGTCGCCCTGCTGCGCCTTCTGCGCCACTATTCCCTCCTGGAATCAATACGTGCGGCGACGTCTCCCGGCGCCGCAGTGAGTGGGGGCTACACGGCAGTCCCCGGGTCGTTCCAGCGCCTCATCCCACTGGTGAGTCCGGGTCGCGGACGAGCCGAACCCCGTGGGTGGAGAGGGAGGCAAGAAAGGCGCCGGGCTCGACCAGCTCGGAGGGGGCTATGACACCGGCGGGCGCGCCCGGCTCCCACGTGCGGCGTGCCCCCCTGGCCGCGATGAGCGCCGTCAGGCCGTAGGGGTCGCGGCCGTGGACCTCCAGCGCGTGACGTCGGCCGTCGGTCGCCTCGAGCTCCACCCGGATGGTGAACCGGCTCGCCTCCCGCTGCGCCGGGGTGGGGTCGGGACCGCGCGTCACCAGCGGCTCGACGAGCGGCCGCAGCACGGGGACGAGCACAGGGAGGGCGGGGGCCAGGAGCGGAGTCAGGCGTGCTGCCCGGGATCCCATCACCAGCCAGCCCCGAACGGTGTCGATCGTGTGCTGGCGGGGCGCGGTGACGACCTCGCCCGACGGGAACGCGACCGCGTCGAGCGTGACGCCGGAGCGGAGTCGCACCCGCCTGTGCCCGGACCCGGACGCCTGAAGCTCGAAGCCGCCGTCGCGCCTCACCCACCCCCGGCGGCCGAGCATCCGCAGGACCGTGCGTCGGGTCCCCGCCGACGTCGCGGTACCGCCCCAGGCATAGATGACATCAGCGGACCGGACCGGGGCGCCCAGCTCCCTCACGGCCAGGCTCAGGGCGCAGTCGCCGAGGGCATACTCGAAGGCCATGGCATTGACGACGGCCACGCCGGCGGACCGGGCCGCGGCGTTGTGGCGCAGGTGCATACGACGCATCCACGGCTGCTCGCCGGTGGTGTCCAGGTAGTGCGCTCCCTCCTCGATGCACGCCCGCACCACCGGCTCTCCCAGCTCGGTGAACGGCCCGGCGGTGTTGATCACCGCGTCGCCCGCCCGGATCAGTCGGTGCAGGGAGGCCGGGTCCGTGACGTCGACCAGCTCCGTGATGCCGGCGTCCAGGTCCCCCGCGAGTGCCTCCAGCCGGCCCGCGTCCCGTGCCGCCAGAACCAGGCGCCCATCGAACGGGGCCGATCCCGCTTGCGCCTCCCGGGCAATCGTCCGCGCCACGAGGCGCCCCGTGTAGCCGGTGGCGCCGATCACGACGATCGCCCGATCCTGCCGCATGGTCCCTTCCTTTCCGGAGCGTGCCCGCGCCCTTGAACGCGAAAACGGCCGCTTCCGGGTGGGAAGCGGCCGCCCCGCTGGACCGAAGTCGTGATCAGCTGGCTCAGCCGACCCGGATCACGTTCTCCGCGGCCGGGCCCTTCTGGCCCTGGACGATGTCGAACTCCACGCGCTCGCCTTCGGCCAGCGTCTTGAAGCCCTCCATCTGGATGGCGCTGTGGTGGACGAAGCAATCCTTGCCGCCGTCCTCGGGCTCGATGAAGCCGAAGCCCTTCTGATCGTTGAACCACTTCACGGTTCCGGTGGTACGCATACTACCGTACTCCCTCTGTTGTTCTTGGTGCTCGCGAGGCCGGTATCTCCGTACCACTCGATCGATCACCGTACTGGCGCGGATTTCACGCCCCGCGCGTTGGCGAACGCGAGCCGCCGGGGTCCCCCGGGGGTCACGTCAGGGTGAATATGTGGTGCTATCCGCCGGGGGTCAACTACCCCGCGACACGGTCCGCTCGACGTGCACGCCGCGGGCGGCCAGCTCCGCGAGGACCCGGTCCAGGGCGCCGTCCACCGCCCCGACCCGTTCTGGCGGGGAGATGCCTGGCTCGCGGAAGCGGCCGGCCAGCACGAGTCGGGCGAGCGCCGTCGCCGTGTAGCCGGTGGTCCGGGCCATGGACGAGGTGTCGGTATCGGGGTCGTGGCGGTCGACCAGCTGGAAGGTGTGCCGGACCGGCCCGTCCGCGTCCACGCCCTCGACCACCACCCGCATGGCCGTCAGGTCCGGCTCGCCGGGCGCGTACGCCCACGCATCGAACAGGAGCCGCGTGGTCAGCTCGAGGGGAACCACGGGCCCGGCCGCCGTCTCCACCGGCGCGGTGGAGAAGAACCCGCTCTCGCGCAGGACGCGCACGCGATCGGCGTGGCCCGGCCAGCGCATGGTCTTCTCCACAAGGTCCGGGGCGCGACTGCTTGCGAGCAGCGTCCGCAGCCCATCCGTGTTGAACGCCTCGAGCCGCCCCACACCGGGAACGTCGACCGGCTCCACTTCGCTGAGAGCGGGCAGCGTGAGCTCCTCACCCGCGCGTCGCAGCCGGGCCGGACGCGTGTACTCGGCGATCACGTCGATGGGGGAGAACGGCGCCTTGTACTCCCACGGCGGCGCCGGCTCCGCGGGGATCCCGCCGACCAGGCACTCGAAGCGGATCGTCTCCTCGAGACGCGGCTCCAGATGCCCGAGGATCAGGTTGCTCAGCCCGGGCGCCACGCCCGCGTCCACGATCGCCACCCGACCGTTCCGCAGGGCGAGCTCGTCCAGTGCCCGGGCGTCCTCCTCGAAGAAGGAGATGTCGACCACGTCCAGCCCCGCGGCCAGCACCCGGCGGAGCGTCGCGAACCCCATGGGGCCCGGGACCGCCCCGATCGCCAGGTCGTGGCCGTCCAGCGCCCCGGACAGACTGTCCTCATCGGAGAGGTCCACCGCCAGCGACCGGATCGAGAGCCCCTCGGCCGACGCCCGCTCACGCAGCCGCCGCAGCGCCTCCGGCCGGGCGTCGGCGGCCGTTACGCGGAGTCCGTCCTCACGGGCGAGGTCCCGCGCCATCGCCTCTCCCACACGGCCCGCGCCCAACACGATCACTGATGCCATCGGTCTCCCCGTCGGTCGAAGTCCAGCCACCTGGTCGCGCGGCAAAGCCAGTGTACTGACGCCGAAGTGTCGTGACATTCGAACGCGGCTGCATCCCGCCTCGC